>NZ_VZQP01000025.1:0-121517 GCF_014397655.1 Paraburkholderia sp. UCT31 | reverse complement strand
AAGAGACAGTCCCGCAACTCCCCCGTATTCCCCCGTTCCGCGCAAGCGCCCGTAACAGGCGGCCGCCCCCGCGTCGCCTCTGACAGCGTCACTCCCTGCTGAATCCCAGCCTTCGCCAGCATATGTGCGCTAATCGGCGCGGTGAGAAACAGAAACGCCGGAATCAGCAGCTCATGCAGGCTCGCGAAGTTGTTATGCGCGCTGAAATACACCACCGACGCGAGCACGATGCCGCCCACACCGAGCGTGGTCGACTTGGTCGGACCGTGCAGCCGCATGAAGAAGTCGGGCAGCCGAGCGAGCCCGACCGCCCCGACCAGCGTGAACAGACTGCCGGCCAGCAGCAGCAAACAAACGATCGCTTCGACAAAAGTTTCCATCGGCATACCCCACGCTAGTTGAGTTCGATGATGTCGCCGCGCTGCAGGTACTTGGTGAGCGCGACGGTACCCACGAAACCCATCACGGCAATCAGAAGCGCAACCTCGAAGAGCACCGTCGAGCGCAAGCTGATGCCGTACACGACGATCAACGCGATCGCATTGATGTTGAGCGTGTCGAGCGCGACGATGCGATCGGGCAGCGACGGCCCGCGCACGAGGCGCCACAGCGTGAGCAGGAACGCAATGCCGAGGATCGCGAGCGAGATCGGAATCACGATGGTTAGCATGCGAAGATCTCCATCAATGGGGCTTCATAACGGGACTTGATGAGCGCGATGAGTGCCGCTTCGTCGCCGAGATCGAGCACGTGCACGGAGAGGCGCGTGCGGTCGTCGCTGAGTTCGGCGCACAGCGTGCCCGGGCTCAGCGAGACCACGCTGATAAGCACCGTGAGCGCGATCTCGTGGGTGCTGTCGAGCGGCACGTCGATGAACGCCGGGCGCATCCGCTGCGTCGGGCCGAGCACGAGCAGCGCGACCTCGACGTTGGCCACGATGATATCGACCAACACATGCCAGGCGAGGAGCACGAGCAGCCACGGTCGGCCGAAGCGCACCGGTCGCAGCCACAAGCCTTCGGCGACGCGAAAAGAGATCGCGTAGCCGAGCACGGCGCCGAGCAGCAGATTGCCCGGCGAGACGTCGTTCATCAGCAGCACCCAGCAGATGATCAGGAAGACCGCGAGCCACGGGTGGGGGAAGAGCCTTTTCAACATCGTCAGTTCCCCTGTGCGTCGGCCGTGGTCGCGGCGGCCGCTGATGGCGAGGAGCGCGCCGCGGGCAGGATCGCGTGTACGTAGGCGGCGCGATCGAATAGCTGTGTCGCCGTATCGGTGAGATAGTGCCGCACCGCGCCCGCGCCGAGCGTGATGGCCACGACGCAGCCGAGCAGGATCGCGCAGGCGGCGAGCTTCGCATTACTGCCACGCGGTGCGCGCTCCTCTTTGCCGGCGGCGGCGCGCGCGGCCGGCGCGGCCCACATCAGGCGCGTGCCCGTGCGGCTCAGCGCGACGATCGAGAGCAGGCTCGACAGCAGTACGGCCGGCCACAGCACGACTGCCGCGCCGAGCGGCGTGGCGGCCAGCACCATCGCCTTGCCGAGGAACCCGGACAGCGGCGGCAGGCCCGCGGCGCCCACCGCGGCGATCAGATAGAGCAGCGCGGCGAGGTTCGACGGCCACGGTGCATGCGTGCGCGGGACCGCTTCGACCGTAGCTTCGGCTTCGGTGTGAGCCGGTTCCCCGACCAGCACGGCGAGCGCGCCGGCCGTCTCGACCTGCAGCGGCTGCACCCGCGCCAGCGTTGCCACCGCTTCGCCGTCCGGGTCGGGCGAGATGGCCGCCGCGGCCGCGTCGTCGAGCGCTTCGAGCGAGCCGGGCTCGATCGAATTGGCATCGGCGGAAACGGCGGAAGCGGCGGCATGGGCGGCGTGCGGGGTCGGGGCTTGCTCGGGTTCGAGCGTGTCGGCGAGCAGGAACAGCGCGCCAGTGCAGAGCGTCGTGCTGATCAGGTAGTAGAGCAGCGCGCTCCATGCAAGCGGCGTCTGTAGTGCGATCGCCGCGATCAGCAGACCCACCGAAACCAGCACGAGATAGCCCGTCGTGGTCTTGAGACTCGACACCGCCAACGCGCCCAGCGCGCCGAACACGATCGTCGCGATCGCGAGCCACCACGCCCACTGATGCATGAACGCATCGAGCACGCCGCCCGCCGCGCCGAACACGAGCGCGTCGCAGCGCAGCATCGCATAGATGCCGACCTTGGTCATGATCGCGAACAGCGCGGCCACCGGGCCGATGGCGCTGCGGTAGGCCTGCGGCAACCAGAACGACATCGGAAACACGGCGGCCTTGAGGCCGAACACGAGCATCAGCGTCGCGCCCGCGAACTGCGCGAGCGGCAGCGACTCCGGCCCGAGACGCGCCAGACGTTCGCCCATGTCGGCCATGTTGAGCGTGCCCGTGACGCCGTAGAGCACGCCGATCGCGATCAGAAAGAACGACGAACCGACGAGGTTCATCAACAGATAGTGCAGCCCGTTGCGCACCCGTCGCGCGCCGCCACCATGCAGCAGCAGCGCGTACGACGCGATCAGCAGCAGCTCGAAGAACACGAACAGGTTGAAGAGATCGCCCGCGAGGAAGGCGCCGTTCAGGCCCATCAGCTCGAACTGGAACAGCGCACGGAAATAGCGGCCGCGCCTCGCATCCTCGCTCGAGGTGCCGAGCAGGCAGCAGACCGCCAGCACGGCGGTGAGCACCAGCATCAGCGCGCCGAGCCGGTCGAGTTCCAGCACGATGCCGAACGGCGCGGGCCATGCGCCGAGCGCGTAGCTGGCGATCTCGCCTTGCGCGGCGCGCGCCATCAGCAGGCACGCGACGGGCAGCAGCGCGATGATGGCGAGCGCGTTCAGCGCGCGTTGCAGGCGTTTCGCGCGCGGCGGCAGCACGACGATGACGCCCGCGGAAAAGAGCGGAATCAGGATCGGGAGCAGGAGAACGTGGTTCATTCGACGGGCGTCTCCTCGTCATTGACGTGATCGTTGCCCGTGATCGAAAACGAGCGCAGCGCGAGCACCACGGTGAAGGCCGTCATTGCGAAGCCGATCACGATGGCGGTCAGCACGAGCGCTTGCGGCACCGGATCGACGTATTGCGCCCCCGCCGCGATGACCGCTGGCTTGCCGATCGCAAGCCGGCCCATGCCGAGCAGGAACAGGTTGATCGCATACGAGAACAGCGTGATGCCGAGAATCACCGGCAACACGCGTGCGCACAGCAGCAGGTAGATGCCGCACGCGCAAAGCACGCCGATCGCGATGGCAAATGCGGCTTCCATCAGCTTTTCTCCACGGACTGCATGTCCTTGTCGCGTACGCCGAGGTGCGAGACGATCGTGAGCGTCGTGCCGACCACCGCGCCCGTTACGCCGAGATCGAACAGCATCGCCGTGGACAGTTCGATCTCTCCGATCAGCGGCACGTGCAGGTGCCCGAACGCACTGGTCAAAAACGGCTGGCCGAACGCGAGACTGCCGAGCCCCGTGGCCGCGGCGATCAGAATGCCGAAGCCCGCGAGCGCGCGGTAGTTGAGGTGGATGCGCGACTCGGTCCACAGCACCCCGCTCGCGACGTACTGCAGCAACAACGCGATCGAGAGGATCAGCGACGCGATGAAGCCGCCGCCCGGCAGGTTGTGGCCGCGCAGGAACACGAACACGGCGACGAGCACGGTGAGCGGCAGCATCAGCCGCGCGAGGATCGCGAGCATCAGCGGATGCGATTGCGACGACCATGGCCGGCCATCCGGCCCCGCATCGGGCGACTTCAGGCGCAGCCCGCGCAGCAGCGCCTTGACGGCGAGTCCCGCGACCACGAGCACGCTGATTTCGACCATCGTATCGAAGCCGCGGAAATCCACGAGGATCACGTTCACGACGTTGTGGCCGCCGCTGCCGGGCAGCGCATTGGCGAGGAAGTACGGAGCGATGCCTGGCACCGGCGCGCTCGTCATGATCCTGTACGACACGGCGCCGAGCAGCGCGCCGCCCGCGAGCGCGAGCACGCCGTTGCGCAGCCGGACGGGGAGCGGCTCGACGGCGCGTTGCAGCGCGGGCAGGAAATAGACGGCCAGCACGAGCAGCAGGATCGTGACCAGTTCGACGGAGATCTGCGTGAGCGCGAGATCGGGCGCGGAGAAGCGCACGAAGGCGAGCGACACGAGCAGGCCGCAGGTGCTCAGCATCACGAGCGCGTAAAGGGTGCGCGCACGCACGAGCACCACGCCGACGGCGAGCAACGCCATCAGCACGAGGCCGCTTAGCGTGAACGGATCGGGCGGCAGGCGCGTGTGGCTGCCGCTCCAGGTGTCGAGCGCGACGAGCGGCACGCCCGGCACGATCAGCATCGCCGCGATCATCCATGCGAGGTAGGCCGGCAGCGAGCGCGTCTCGAACAAGCGCACGATCACGCCGGCGCTCTGTTCGAGACGCTGCACGAAGCGCTCGAAGATTTCGCTCGCGTTCAACTCGGTGAGCGCCGTGCGACGGTGGCGGAACGCATTGCGGCGCAGGAAAAAGAGCGCCGCACCCGCCGCGAACGACACCGCGCTCATCACGAGCGGCGTATTGACGCCGTGCCACAGGCTCAGGCTGTAGTCGGGCAGCTTGCCGCCGAGCGTGACCCACGCGGCCGACTCGAGCAGCCTGCCGATGCTTTGCTGCGGGAACAGGCCGATCAGCAGGCACAGCGCCACGAGAATCTCGACCGGCAGCCGCATGAAGCGCGGCGCCTCGTGCGGCGGATAGTGCGGCAGATCGCGCGGCGTCTCGCCGTCGAAAAACACGCCCCAGACGAAACGTAGCGAGTACGCCACGGAGAGCGCCGCCGCCACGATCGCGATGACCGGCACGGCGAGGTTCAGCGGCCCGAACATGCTTTGCGCGAGTGTTTCGCCGAAGAACATTTCCTTCGAGAGAAAGCCGTTGAGCAGCGGCACGCCGGCCATCGACAGCGACGCGACGCTCGCGAGCACGGCCGTATGCGGCATGTACCTGCGCAGGCCGCGCAGACGGCCCAGATCGCGCGTGCCGGTTTCGTGATCGACGATGCCCGCGGCCATGAAGAGCGACGCCTTGAACACCGCGTGGTTGACCGTGTGAAAGAGCGCGGCGACAGTCGAGAGCTGCGTGTCGAGGCCGAACAGCAGCACGATCAGGCCGAGATGGCTGATGGTCGAATAGGCGAGCAGGCCCTTCAGATCGCGCTGCAACAACGCCATCCCCGCGCCGCCCACCAGCGTGACGAGCCCGGCCACTGTCGCCGTGTAAGCCCAGAGGTGGGTACCTTCGAGGACCGGATAGAGACGCGCGAGCAGGAACACGCCGGCCTTCACCATCGTCGCCGAATGCAGATAGGCCGACACGGGTGTAGGCGCCGACATCGCGTGCGGTAGCCAGAAGTGGAAAGGAAACTGCGCCGACTTCGTGAACGCCGCGAACAGCGTGAGCAGCAGAATGGCCGGGTAGAGCGGATCGTGCTGCACCTTGTCATGCTGGGCGAGCACGTCGTTCAGCTCGTAGCTGCCGCATACGTGGCCGAGCAACAGCACGGCCGCAAGCAGCGCGAGACCGCCCGCGCCGGTGATGGTGAGCGCCATGCGTGCGCCGCGCCTCGCGTCGGGCCGCGATGGCCAGAAGCCGATCAGCAGGAACGAGACGAGGCTCGTCAGTTCCCAGAAGATGACGAGCAGCAGCAGGTTGCTCGACAGCACGATGCCGAGCATCGCGCCCATGAAGAGCAGTAGCAGTAGGTACAGACGCGGCAACGAATCGCTGCCGGCGAGGTAGTAGCGTGCGTAGATGAAGACGAGCAGGCCGATCGCGAGTACGAGCAACGCGAACATGAACGACAGGCCATCGAGGCGCAGCGACAGCGCGAGGCCGATGTCGGGCATCCACTCATGGCGCCATTGCAGCACGTCGTGGTCGCCCATGCCCACGCGCTCGCTCAGCAGCAGCGCGCAGCCGAACAGCGCCGTCGCGAACGCGATCCAGGTGCAGAGCGCGGCGGCGCGCGGCCTCGTGAGCGCAATGAGCGCCGCGGCCATGAACGGAAGTAGGACGAGCCACCCCAGTACCATTCGATGCCCTCCGGGAGTTCGAGTGTTAGACGGTGTGGCTGGCCGGTGGGACTGGGCCGGCGTGCCACCAGCCGGGCGGCTGCCCACGGGGCACAATCATAGCCGCAAACAGCCCGGCAGGTTCACATCGATACATCAAGCATAAATATACGCACCGCGAAGCGGGCGGCGAGCCCGACTGATGCCCAATCATGCCCATTGATGCGGACGCGCGTTCGATTTAACACCCATCGCGTGACATGCGGCGCGCTGATGCACCATAATCGGCAAACTTGACGATCAATCGAGGCGCCAAATTGAAAGGAACTGAACTGGATCTGTATGCAACTGAAGAGCCAGGCCATACTTTGGCTTTCAATCTTTTCGATGGCACATGGGTGTCCGATGTGCCGGGCTACGGTTTAGGTATGGCGCCCCATTTCGACGATGGGCGTCTCCACTGGTTCGAGATCATGTGCGGCGGCTTTTCCGGAAAAAGCGTGCTCGAACTCGGACCCATGGAAGGCGGCCATACGTTCATGATGGCCAAAGCCGGCGCTTCACGTGTCCTTGCTATCGAGGCGAATTCGAAGTCCTTTCTCAAATGCCTGCTCGTGCAGAATGCATTGAAGTTCAATGCCGAATTCATGTATGGCGATTTCAGAGAACTGCTGAAAAAGCGCGATCAGCGATTCGATCTGATTCTTGCAAGCGGCGTGCTCTATCACATGATGGATCCGGTATCGCTACTGGAAGATATGGCATATGTGTCAGATTCGATTTGCATCTGGACGCACTATTACGATGCCGAAGTCGCGCGGACGAATGCGAATCTGCAAAGGCACTTCGATCCGACGCCAACCGTCTCGGAGTTTCGCGGACGCGAAGTGCGTCTCCACCGACATAGCTATCTCGACAGCATCAACAACGTAAAATTCATCGGCGGGACTGCTCCGCAAGCCAACTGGATGACCCGTGAAAGCCTGATGGCGGTCCTCGACGCACTGGGCATGACGGTGATCGTCGGCGTGGACGATCGCGAACAACATCCGGCCGGCCCGTCGATTCTTCTTTACGCTGCTCACATTCCGCATTTCAACGAGGCGCACTATCTTCAGCGCAACCCCGACGTAGCAGAAGCCGTTGCGCACAAGCACATCGGCTCTGGCGCGGAACACTACATCCGCTATGGCCGTGCGGAAGGGCGCTCGTTCGAGTGATCGACACCGCGCAGCCAGCGTCGTGTTCAAGCCAGTTACCCTAAAACGCGAACCCGGAAAGTTTCCCGAAAATGAATACTCTCGAGAATCATCGCTTTTTCGATAAGCCCGTCGTCGCGGACGTTCCGATCGACAGTCAGACCCAGGTCTTCAAATTCGAAAAATTTCCCGCGGCGGGCCCCGTTCCCTGGCTCGATCGACCGGATGCGCTGGAGCGGGTTGCCGAGCTGTTGTCCCAAGGCGTAATTAGCGAGCAGCAGGCCGAATGGTGCCGCAAATGGGTGAGCGACGGCTACCTGATCATTGAGGGTTTCTTCAAGACGGAACAGCTCGATGCGACGTGGCAAGCCTACGAAAACGCGATTGCCGACGGCACGCTGCGGCCGCCGCCCGAGCCGCTTTTCGAAGGCGATACGCTGCCTGGGCGCACGCTGAATCCGCATTTCAACGTGCCGGCTGTTCGCGAGATGCTGTTCGACGCGCGCATGAACGAGATCGTGAGTCTGCTGCTGGGCGCGAAATCGGCGCCGTTCCAGACGATCGGCGGTCACAAGAGCAGCGAGCAACTCGAGCATTCCGATTCGATTCACATGTCGACCTATCCGAACGGGTATCTGGTCGCGAACTGGATCGCCTTCGAGGATATTCATCCCGACTCCGGGCCGCTCGTTTATCACCCCGGCACGCACAAGCTGCCGTATCTGATGTCGACTGAATTGGGCATGCCGTTCGGTTGCGGGTATTCCGCTTATCACGACATCTACGAACCCGCGATTCAGAAGCTCATCGCTGAACGTTCATCGGGCCCAAAGCACTTCTACCCGAAAAAGGGCGATGTGCTGTTGTGGCATGCGAACCTGCTGCACGGCGGCAGCAAGATGCGCGATCCGGAGCACGTGAGTCGCAAGGCACTGGTTTGCCATTTTTTCGCGGATGGCTGTTTGTGCTATCACGACCTGACCGGCATGCCGTCGAGCCTGACGCCAATCGTCGACTTCGACGGCGAGGCGTACCTCGAGGCCAATCCGGATGTCGCCGCGAGCGGCGGCAATGCATTGCAGCACTACATCTACTACGGTCGATTCGAAGGTCGCCCGTTGAGCAGCGCCGAATCGTTTCAACGCAAGGCGCGGCTTGCCCAACTGCCTGACGGTTTCGATCCGAAGCTTTACCTCGAAGCGAATCCCGACGTCGGCGCGGCGGGCGTCGACCCGGTCGATCACTTCGTCGACTTCGGCCGCGCGGAGGGCCGGCCGTTGCGGCCCTGAGTCATGCGTGGCACCGAAGCAGGCGAAGGCGGCCTGCTTCGGCAAGTTCGCGGACAGTGCATGTCGAAACCTTTGTCCGCGTCTCGCGCGCACAGTCACCCGGGTTGACGACCCGCCTGCGCCCAAAGCATGCGTTCGAGCGCGCCCGCCCCGGCACGGGCCGCCCGCCATCACGCCGCCCGTGCCAGCCTCCTTTGTGCATGCCCCTCCGGTCTTGCTCTAAACTGGCGCCCGCCAAACCCACGCCCCGATGCGCCCCGTCACGAGCAACAACCGATGCCCCCAGCCTCCATCGATCCCGCCGATTCCCCGCATTTCAGCCTGCCGAAACACCCGCCGTTCCAGCGTTTCTGGTGCACCCGCATCCTGTCGTCGCTGTCGTTCCAGATGCTCGCGGTCGCGATGGGCTGGCATGTCTACGCGCTCACGCATAGCGCGTTCGCACTTGGCCTCGTCGGTCTCGCGCAGTTTCTGCCGATGTTCCTGCTGACGCTCGTCGTCGGCCATGTCGCCGATCGTTACGATCGCCGCCGCATCGCCGCCGTCTGCCAGAGCCTCGAAAGTGTCGCTGCATTGCTGTTCGCGATCGGCACCTTCGGCGGCTGGATCAGCGCGCCGGTCATCTACGTGCTGGCTGCCTGCGTCGGCGCGTCGCGCGCGTTCGAATCGCCGGCCGTGGCGTCGCTGCTGCCGGCCGTGGTGCCGCGCGGCTATCTGCCGAAGGCGACCGCGTGGGCGACGTCCGCCAATCAGACCGCGCAGATCGCCGGGCCCGCGCTCGGTGGTCTGCTGTACGGCATCGGTCCCGGTGCCGCGTATCTCGCGTGCACGCTGACGTTCGCGGCGGCGGCCGCGTCGGTGTGGAGCATTCCGTTGCAGATGAAGCCGGCGAGCCGCGCGCCCGTCACGCTCGAATCGATCTTTTCGGGCATCGCGTTCATTCGTCGCGAGCCGGTGATTCTCGGCGCGCTGTCGCTCGATCTGTTCGCGGTACTGTTCGGCGGCGCGACCGCGTTGCTGCCGATCTTCGCGCGCGACGTGCTGCACGCGGGCCCGCTCGGTCTCGGCCTGTTGCGCTCGGGCACGGCGATCGGCGCGCTCGCGGGCACGATCTGGCTCGCGCATTTTCCATTGCGCAACCGGCCCGGCGCGGCGATGTTCGGCGGCGTGATCGCGTTCGGCATCGCGACGATCGTGTTCGGGCTGTCGCATCAGTTCCTCGTGTCGTTGTTCGCGCTGATGGTGCTCGGCGCGTCGGACACGATCAGCGTGGTGGTGCGGCTGTCGCTCGTGCAATTGCGCACGCCCGATGAAATGCTCGGCCGCGTCAGCGCGGTCAATTCGTTGTTCATCGGGACGTCGAATCAATTGGGCGAGTTCGAATCGGGCCTGACCGCGGGATGGTGGGGCGCGCAGCCGGCGGTGCTGGTCGGCGGTGTCGCGACGATCGCGATCGCGCTGTTGTGGATGCGGTTCTTTCCGGAACTGCGGCACACGCGCACGCTCGAGCGCGAAGAGGCGCTCGCGGCGAGCGCCTGATTGCCAAGGCCTGGGCGCCATCGCCCGATCCATGACACGACGAGGAGACGAACCACATGAGCCAGTCCGAACTGCACCCCGCCGCGCCGGTCGCGGCGACGATCTATCGTGGCGAATCCGTCGAGAACACGCATCTCGCGCACGTCGCGGTCGTCGATGCGGACGGTCGTCTGCTGTATTCGTTCGGCGACGCCGCGCGCATGACGCTCGCGCGTTCCGCGGCGAAGCCGGCCCAGGCGCTCGCGGTGCTCGAAACCGGCGCGCTCGAGCGTTGCGGTTTCGACGAAGCCGATCTCGCGCTGATGTGCGCATCGCACAGCAGCGAGCCGCGTCATATCGAACGCACGCGCGGCATGCTCGCGAAAGCGCAGGCGAGCGAGGCCGATCTGCGTTGCGGCGGCCATCCGCCGTTGTCGGATGCGGTGTACGTCGACTGGATCCGGCGCGGCTTTACGCCCACCGGCGTGTGCAGCAACTGTTCGGGCAAGCACGCGGGCATGCTGGCCGGCGCGCGTTCGATCGGCGCGGCGCTCGCCGGCTATGAACTGCCGGGGCATCCGTTGCAGGTGCGTGTGAAGCAGACGGTCGCGAGCGTCTGCGATCTGCCCGACGAGGGCGTGCAATGGGCGATCGACGGCTGCAATCTGCCGACGCCGGCGTTTGCGCTCGACCGGCTCGCACGTCTGTTCGCGAAGCTCGCGGCGGCGCAGGATCAACAGGAAACCGAAGCCGCCGCGACGACGCCGCGCGCGGCCGCGCTCGCGCGCATCTATCGCGCGATGACGTCGTACCCGGAACTGGTCGGCGGGGAGGGGCGCTTCTGTACGCTGCTGATGCAGGCTTTCGATGGCGCGCTGGTCGGCAAGGTCGGCGCGGACGGCAGCTATGCGATCGGCGTACGCGCATCGCGGCAGACCGCGCGGCTCGGCGCGAAGGGCGCGCTAGGCATCGCGCTGAAGATCGAGGACGGCAATCCCGCCGTGCTCTACGCGGTCACCGCCGAGTTGCTCGCCGTGCTCGATATCGGTACGCCTGAACAACGCGCGGCGCTCGACGGCTTTCATGCGCCGCAGCGGCTCAACACGATGGGCGTCGAGATCGGCCGGATCGACTTCTCGATCGAGCTTGCCGCGCATCGTTGAGCGCGGCGACCCGATTCACTGCTCGACACCCCAGACCTCAAGCCGCCGCCGCCTTCGCCGGCGCGGCACCCAGCGCATCACGGATCGCATCGGCGAGCTCGCTCGCCGCGAACTTCGCGACATAGCCGTTGGCGCCCGCGTTCTTCACATGCGCCTCATTGGCCGCGCCCGTCAGCGACGAGTGAATGATCACCGGAATATCGCGCGTGCGTTCATCGGCCTTGATCTGGCGCGTCAGCATGAAGCCGTCCATCTCCGGCATCTCCAGATCGGTCAATACGAGCGCGATGGTGTCTTTCGCGCGCGCGCCGTTTTTCTGCGCTTCGCGCGCGACCTGCTGCAGCGTCTGCCACGCTTCGTCGCCGGTCTTCGTCATGATGTAGTCAGCGCCGATCGCGGTGAGCGCCTGTTCGATCAGCTTGCGCGCGAAGCCGGAGTCGTCGGCGGCGAGGATCTTCGCGCCGCGGCGGATGCCGAGCGCCTGGCCGACCGAGGCCGGATCGACGCTCGGATGCTGCGACGGGAACACGTCGCGCAACACCTGCTCGACGTCGATCACCTGGGCGAGCCGCGAGTCGCCGGTATTGCCGTCGATGCGCGCGATGCTCGTGACGAGTTTGCCGCCCGCCGAGCCATCGGCCGACAGCACCTGGTTCCATTCGAGTCGCACGATGTCGTCGACTTCCTCGACCGCGAAGGCCTGCGTCGAACGCGCGAATTCGGTGACCAGCAGGATGTTCAGGCCGCGCGTCGGCTCGCAGCCCATCAGCCGCGGCAGATCGATCACGGGGATGATCTGCCCGCGAATGTCGACCGCGCCCATCACGTAAGGCGACGATCCGGCGATCGGCGTGACGGTCGGCATCGTCGAGATTTCGCGCACCTTGAACACGTTGATCCCATACAACTCGTGCGCGTCGCTGCCCGGCACGTGGCCGAGGCGGTATAGCAGCAGCTCGAACTTGTTGGAGCTCGTCAGGTTGCTGCGTTCGGTGTGGCGCTCGTGATTGGCACGGTGGTCGTCTGCCATCGGAATCGTTCTCCAGAATTGCGGTGCTGAGCGGTGCTAAGCGGTGCCTGTATCTGGTTATCGGCGCCGATGGCGAAAAATCCAGCACTGCGTGGCAGCGTCGAGCGGCGCGCGCGATTCACGCGAATACGGCAAACGTGTGCGCATTCATATGAGGGTTACCTAAGGTTACAGAAGCGACAGCAGCGTTTCACCTGCCCGACGGCGTGGCTTCTAGAATCGGCAGCGATAAAAGCGTGGCGCCGCGCTGGGCTCGCAAGCAGTCCGCAGCGTTTTGCATCGCACGCTTCGTTCGCGGCGCACACGTGTCCGTCGTTTTGCTTTCAGATGCTTTCACCTCAAGGAGAACGTATGATCCGCCTGCCTTCCGTCCCTTCCGTCGCTTTGGCCCGCATCGCCGCCGTTGTCTGCTTCGGTGGTCTTCTGACGGCCGCCTCGGTGGCCAGCGCGCAGAGCGCCGCGTCCACGGACACGGGCCGCCTGCATGCCGCCGACCAGACCTTCATCGCGGACGGCACGCAAGCCGTCGCGACGCAGCGCGATGCCGCGCGTATCGCCACCGCGCGTTCGGCCGACCGCGACGTGAAGGCCTTCGCCGAGCGCGTGTCGAGCGACGACGCCAGGATCACCGACGCGTTGCGCGCGGCGAGTCCGCGCGGTGTCGACGTGCCGAAGAACGATCCCGATGCGGCCGTGCTCGCAAGCATCAACCATCTGCGCGGCGCGGACTTCGACAAGGTGTACATCGAGCAGGTCGCGCTCGCGGGTGAACAGAAGGCGCTGTCCGCTTTCCAGGCGGAAATCGCAGCGGGCCGCGACGAGCAGTTGAAGGCCGCCGCGAAACAGGCGCTGCCGACGATCCAGCAGCACTATGCGATGGCGCAGGATCTCGCGAAGCGCAAGCATCTGTCCGTGGCCGCGCAATAAGCGGCGTCACGTCGCTACGCGGCAGGCGGCGGTACTTCGAACCCGGGCTTTTCGGCGATAATCGTGCGCTTCTTCCGACGATTCTTCGCGCCTCCGATTCCAGGTACCGCATGAGCAAGCACGCCAGTCTGCCGCAACAGTTGGACCATCTGCTTCGACAAGCCGTCGCGCTCCAGCAGAACGGCGCGCTCGTCGAAGCCGAGGAGATGTATCGCGAGATACTCGAACTGAAGCCCAAGCATGGCGATGCGTTGCGCTGGCTCGGCGAACTCGCGCTGCAAACGGGCCGCTTGCAGGAAGGCGTCGATCTGCTGAAGAAGGCGCTCGTGGTCAACGCGAGACAGCCGGCCGTGCATTCGAATCTCGCCTATGCGCTGAACGCGTTGCAGCGTCATGACGAAGCGCTCGCGTGTGCCGAGCGGGCGCTCGCGATGCAGCCGAAATTCGCCGATGCGTTGAACAATCGCGGCAACGCATTGGCGGCGCTGAACCGTCCGCTCGATGCGCTCGCGAGCTACGAACGCGCGCTTTCGCTCGTGCCGGAGTTTGCGCCGGCGTGGAACAATCGCGCATGCGTGCTGCGCGATCTCGGCCGCTATACCGATGCGCTCGATAGCTGCGACCAGGCGCTCGCGTTGCAGCCGAACTATCCGGATGCGTGGAGCAATCGCGGCAACGTGCTCGGCGATCTGAACCAGCCGCACGAAGCACAACACTGCTACCAACGCGCGCTGGAACTTGCGCCTGCTTTCGTCGATGCATGGAACAACCTCGGTCTCGCGCAGATCGATCTGAATCAGCGCGAACAGGCGTTGTCGAGCTATCAGCGCGCGCTTGCGTTGAATCCGGCGTCGGTCGAAACGCACTGGAACCAGGCGCTGTGCCTGCTGCAAATGGGCCGCTTCGATACCGGCTGGCGCGAATACGAATGGCGTTGGGAGCGCAGCCGCATCAAGGCCGGCAGGCGCGCGTTCGCGCAGCCGTTGTGGCTCGGCGATGTTCCGCTCGACGGCAAAACGATTCTGCTGCATGCGGAGCAGGGCCTGGGCGACACGTTGCAGTTCTGCCGCTATGCGCCGCTCGTTGCGAAGCTCGGCGCGAAGGTCGTGCTCGAAGTGCCGGGCGCGTTGTTGCGATTGCTGTCGACGCTCGATGGTGTCGATCAGTTGATCGAAGCGGGGCAGCCGTTGCCGCCGTTCGATTGTCATTGCCCGCTGCTGAGCTTGCCGCTTGCGTTCTGCACGAACGAAGCGAGCATTCCGGCGGCGACGCCGTATCTTTTTGCGCAGCCGGCGGCCGTCAGCGAATGGCGTGAGCGGATCGAACACGACGGCAACATCAACGCGGATGCCGACGCAATCAGGCCGCTGAAAGTCGGCCTCGTCTGGGCCGGCGAGAACCGCGCGCAGATCGCCGAGCTGCGCAAGATCGACGCGCGTCGGTCGCTCACGTTCGAGCAACTCGCGCCGCTCCTCGAGGTGCCGAACGTTCGCTTCTTCAGCGTGCAGAAGGGCGCGGCCGCGCCGCAATTAGCCGAAAGCGCCTACGGTGAACGCGTCGCCGATTACACCGGGCTGCTGCACGATTTCGCCGATACCGCCGCGCTCGTCGCCAGTCTCGATCTGGTGATTTCGGTCGACACGTCCACCGCGCATCTGGCCGGCGCGCTCGACAAACCCGTCTGGATCCTGAACCGCTTCGACACCTGCTGGCGCTGGTTGCTCGAACGCAGCGACACGCCGTGGTATCCGTCCGCCCGTCTGTTCCGTCAACCGGCGCTCGGCGATTGGGGCGGCGCGATCGATGCCGTGCGCGATGCATTGGGGGATCTGAGCGCCCCGCCTTCGTGACGCCTTTGGGCGGACACGCGTAGACTGAACCTCCGTTCATCGATGGCAATGCCACGGAGAGTTCTTCAATGGAATACAGACATCTGGGTGCATCGGGTTTCAAGGTGCCGGTGCTGAGTCTCGGCACCGGTACGTTCGGCGGCAAGGGTGAATTTTTTGAGGCGTGGGGCGCGACCGACGTCGCCGAAGCGCGGCGTCTGATCGACATCTGCTTCGACGCGGGCGTCACGATGTTCGACACCGCCGACATCTATTCGAAGGGCGCGTCCGAGTCGGTGCTCGGCGAGGCGCTGAAGGGCAAGCGCGACAAGGCGATCCTGTCGACCAAGGCGACGTTTCGTTTCGACGACGATCCGAACGGCGTCGGCTCGTCGCGCTTCCATCTGATCCAGGCGGTCGATTCAGCGCTCAAGCGTCTGCAAACCGATTACATCGACCTGTTCCAGCTGCACGGCTTCGACGCGAAAACGCCGATCCCCGAAGTGCTGTCCACGCTCGACGACCTCGTGCGCGCGGGCAAGATCCGCTATATCGGCGTGTCGAATTTCTCCGGCTGGCATCTGATGAAGTCGCTCGATATCGCCGACCGTTACGGCTATCCGCGCTATGTCGCGAATCAGACCTACTACTCGCTGGTCGGGCGCGACTACGAGTGGGAGCTGATGCCGCTCGGCGTCGACCAGGGCGTCGGTGCCGTGGTGTGGAGCCCGCTCGGCTGGGGCCGCTTGACCGGCAAGCTCAAGCGCGGCCAGCCGCTGCCGGAGACGAGCCGTCTGCACAAGACCGCCGACATGGGGCCGCCGGTGCCGGAAGACTATCTGTTCCGCGTGCTCGACGCGCTCGACGAAATTGCCGCCGAAACCGGCAAGACCGTGCCGCAGATCGCGCTGAACTGGCTGCTGCAACGGCCGACCGTCGCGACGCTGTTGATCGGCGCGCGCAACGAGGAGCAACTGCGGCAGAACCTCGGCGCGGTCGGCTGGAATCTGACGCCGGAGCAGGTCGCGAAGCTCGATGCGGCCAGCACGGTGCGGCCCGCGTATCCGTACTGGCATCAGGAAGGCTTCGCGGAACGCAATCCCAAGGCGGTTTGAGCGGCGGCTCGACCCCGTTCCAGGCGCCGCAGCCGGCGCAATGCGCTGGTCCAGCGCGGCCGCACGCTGGACCAGCGCATCCCATCAAGCCAAACCGCCATTGGCCCGCAATACCTGCCCATTGACCCAACCCGCATCCGGGCCGACCAGAAACGCGACCACGCCCGCCACGTCTTCCGGCTCGCCGAGGCGTTGCAGCGGCGGCATCTTCGCGAACGTCTCGATCTGCTCGTCGGTCTTGCCTTCGAGGAACAGCGCGGTCGCGATCGGTCCCGGCGCGACCGCATTCACTGTGATGTTGCGCCCGCGCAGTTCCTTCGCGAACACACGCGTGAACGCTTCGACGGCTGCCTTGGTCGCCGTGTAGATGCCATAGCCGGGCAGGTTCAGCGCGAGCACGCTGGTCGAGAAATTGACGATGCGCCCGCCGTCGTTCAGGCGCGCGGCCGCTTCGCGCAGCGTGTTGAAGGTGCCGCGCACGTTGATGTCGAAGGCTTGGTCGTAGAGTGCGTCGGGCGTGTCGGCGAGCGGCGTGGGCTTCATCACGCCCGCGTTGTTGACGAGCACATCCACCTTGCCGAGTTCGCGTTCGGTGATTTCGAACATGCGACGTACGTCGCCGGGCTTCGACACGTCGGCTTGCACCGCGACCGCCTTGCCGCCAGCTTCGCGGATCGCGCCGACGAGCGCGTCGGCTTCGCCCGCGCTCGCTGCGTAGTTGACGGCGAGCGCGTAGCCGTCGTTCGCGAGCCGCTGTGCGATCGCCGTGCCGATGCCGCGCGATGCGCCCGTGACGATGGCGACTTTCGGTTGTGGGTTCGTGCTCATGATTGGTTTCCTCATAGAAGGTGGTGGATCGGTGAGGTGAATCATGAACGCTTCGCGCGCAGAGATAATCCGGTTAGACTCGCCATCATCATTCCGTTTGCTTTAATAATCCGCCGCTATGGACCGTTTCGAGGAAATGCGCGTATTCGTGCGGATCGCCGAGCGCCAGAGCTTCACGCGCGCCGCCGACGATCTGCAAATTCCGCGCGCGACCGTCACCAACCTGATGAAGCGCCTCGAGCAGCGGCTCGGCGCGCGGTTGCTCGAACGCACGACCCGCACGGTGCGGCTCACGCCCGACGGTGAAGCGCACTACCAGCGCTGCGTGCGCCTGATCGCCGACATGGAGGAGGCCGAGGGGGCGTTTTCCAATCTCGCGCCGAAGGGGCTGTTGCGCGTGAACGTGCAGGGCACGCTCGCGCGGCACTTCGTGGTGCCGGCGCTGCCCGCGTTTCTCGCGCGCTTTCCCGACATCGAGCTGATGATCGGCGAGGACGACCGGCTCGTCGACCTCGTGCGCGAGGGCATCGATTGCGTGCTGCGCGCGGGCGTGCTGCAGGATTCGTCGATGGTCGGGCGGCGCGTCGCGCAACTGCAGCAGGTGACGGTCGCGAGTCCCGCGTATCTGGCCGTGTATGGCGAGCCGGCCGATCCTGACGCGCTGTCGACGCATCGCGCGGTCAACTACGTGTCGAGCGCGACCGGCAAGCCGGTGCCGCTCGAATTCCGCGTCGACGGGCGGGATACCGCGCTCGTGCTGCCGTCGGCGGTGTCGGTCAGCGGCGCCGAACTGTACACGGGCGCGGCCCTCGCCGGGCTCGGCATCGTGCAGGTACCGCGTTACCGCGTGGATGGCGAGTTGGCGGCGGGGCGGCTGCGGGTCATTCTGGCGGACTATCCGCCGCCGCCGATGCCGGTGTCGGTGCTGTATCCGCAGAACCGGCAGTTGTCGTCGCGCGTGCGGGTGTTCGCGCAGTGGCTGCGGGAGATTTTCGAGCCGGTGAGCTGAGGGAGCGAAAAACGCAAAGGAACGCGTTTTCGTGGTTAACGCCTGGACATGTGCGCCTCGCATAATGTCATTCTCAAGCGCGCAGAAAGCCGCCCGTGATCGAGGGTGGACGCACAGAACGACCGGGGGATTTGATCATGAATCGTTTTCGTTCGCTGGGTGTGGCGACGGGCGCGGCGCAGTTCGCCAGTGCCGACATCCTCAGCCGGATGAGCATGGCGTCGCGCCGGCCAGGCGCCGCGCACCCCTTCGATCTGATTTTCGAACCGCGCGCGTGGCAGGGGCCCGCCGCGCCCGAGGCGACGGACCCGCAGTTCAAGATCCACGTGTTCGACACGATGCGCGCGTTCGAAAAACGCGGCGTCGACGCGATCGTGCTGCCATGCTTTCTGAGCCACACCTTCATCGACGAACTCGCGGCCAACGTCAGCGTGCCGGTCGCCAACGTCATGACCGCGCTGTCCGCGCACGTGCGGCGCACCTATCCGTCGGCGCGCCGAATCGGCGTGCTGACGTCGACGGCGATTCGCGCGAACGGCCTGTTCGAGCGGTACTTCGAAGCCGGGCAGTTCGACGTGTGCTATCCGCGCAACGACACCGGTTACGACGGCGTGACGAGCGCCGTCCTTGGTGTCGGGGGCATCCGCGATGGGCGCCTGCACGGGCGGCCCGTCGAGCTGTTGCGCGCGGCGTGCGCGGATCTGGTCGCGCAGGGTGTCGACCTGATCGTGCCGGGGCTCGCGGAGATCGGCCTCGTGCTGCGCGCGCTCGGGCGCATCGAGGTGCCGCTCGTCGATACGAACCAGGTGTATGCGCGCTATGTCGCGGCGGCGCAGTACACGCAGCCGGAGCGGGCGTTCCGCCTCGGCGTGGTCGGCGGCATCGGGCCGGCCGCGACCGTCGATTTCATGGCCAAGGTCGTGCGCAACACGCCGGCCGCGCGCGACCAGGACCATATTCGGATCATGGTCGAGCAGAATCCGCAGATCCCCGACCGCACCGCGGCGCTGCTCGAGCAGGGCGACGATCCCACCCTCGCGCTGTACGCGGCCTGCAAGACGCTCGAGGACGGCGGCGCGGATCTGATCGCGATTCCGTGCAATACCGCGCATGCGTTCGTCGAGCGGCTCCAGCCGGCGCTGCGCGTGCCGATCGTCAATATGCTGA
Source organism: Paraburkholderia sp. UCT31 (assembly GCF_014397655.1). Taxonomy (NCBI): domain Bacteria; kingdom Pseudomonadati; phylum Pseudomonadota; class Betaproteobacteria; order Burkholderiales; family Burkholderiaceae; genus Paraburkholderia; species Paraburkholderia sp. UCT31. The sequence continues at coordinate 102,383 of NZ_VZQP01000025.1, read as the reverse complement.
CCTGTACCGCCGATTATCTGCGCGAGACCTTTCCGGGTCTGCGCGAAGTGGGCGTGCTGGCCACCTCGGGCACGCTCGCGAGCCGCGTCTACGAACAGGCGCTCGACGCGCGCGGCCTGGTGCAGATCGCGCCGTCCGCCACTGCGCAAGCGCGTCTGATGAACGCGATCTACGGCCCGCGCGGCGTGAAGGCGGGGCATACGTCGGGCGACTGTTGCGACGACCTCGCGGCGGCCGTCGACGATCTGGTCGCGCAGGGCGTGCAGGTGATCGTGCTCGCGTGCACGGAGTTGCCGTTGCTGTTGCGTGAGCCGGTGCTCGCGTCTCCGGGCGGGCGCGTGGTGCGGCTCGTCGATCCGACCGAGGTGCTGGCGAGGCGTTGCGTTGCGTATGCGCTTGGCGACGGTGTCGCACGTGGCACACCGGCGGGTTGCGCGACGCCGCAGGCGGCGGGGTGCTCGCGGGTGGAAAGCGCGCTCGGCTAGTCGGGTGGCGTGACCGCGGCGCGGCGATTTCGTCGTTCCGCCGTTTCGGGTGAAAGGAAACTGAATTCGTTGGACTGGGCCTCGTTGGAAATCAACGAGTTGCTAACGAATTCGGCCACGCTCATCGCTGACGCGGAGCGGAATACGTTGAATTTGCGGGAATTGCGTCGCATGGTTGGACCAACCGAAAGTAAGATCAGCCCGAATCGCACGCTAAGCGAAAGGCTGCCTGCGGCCAATGCCGTTGAAAAAGTCGCGACTGACGGTTTGTCGAGCAACAGCAAAAAAATCGACCTCTCAGATCGGCCTACAAGCCGCCCGAAGCCCTTGGGTAAGGGTAAAGCGGCCCATTAAAACCTCGCGATTTAGACGATGGCCGACTTTTTCAACAGCATCGGCCGAGACGAGACGTTAGCATTGGTGCGCTGGATGACTGGTCCCTGAGGTTGCGGACCGTCGAGTCCACGATTGATTGCACTGCCTGAAATTCTCGCGCCGGGTCGAACAATCTCTCAAACACGCCTCCACGCTTGTTGCTGTGACGGATCTTTCCTTGCATTGGCTGCTGTCCTTCGGTGTGTCGTTTAGTCATCCCGGCGTCCGCCAGTCAGCCCTCCTCGCAAAAAGATCGCCGAAAGGCATTGCTTGATAAAAATGGATTGTTTTTTTGCGGATTTCGTGCAAAATCCTCCTTCATACTACGGAGGCGATCATGTTGGTCGAATTTCGCGTCCGAAATTTTCGGTCGATTCGGGACGATCTGTGTCTCAGCATGGCTGCGAGCGCGGATCAGGAAAAAAGGGACGCGAACACGGTGCCGTCGGGGACTGCCAGCGCGCCGGATTTGCTACGCAGCGCAGCGATCTATGGCCCCAATGCAAGCGGAAAATCTGCTTTGGTGGGTGCGATGCAATATGCTCAGTCGTTTGTGGCGACGTCTGCGGCGCTGATGCCAGGCCAACCTCTCAATCACTTTCCGTTCAAGCTGGACACGAACTCCGCCTCGGCTCCCTCGGAATTCGAGTTCACATTCGTCCTCGATGGGACGCGCTACCAATACGGCTTCGCTGCCGATTCGGCCGGCGTAACCGAAGAATGGTTGCTTGTTTATAAGACACACAAGTCGCAGGTGTGGTTTGAGCGAGCTTACGACGCTACGTCGAAGGTCGCGACATACAAGTTCGGCGCATCGCTGACGGGCAAGAAAAAGGTCTGGCAGGACGCAACGCGACGCAACGCGTTGTTTCTGTCCACCTCAGCCCAGCTCAATAGTGAAAGCCTGCTACCTGTGTATAAATGGATTGTGCAGGACCTCCTGGTCATCGGCGCAAACATGCAGCCGACCCCTGACCAATCGACTGCCTGGATCACCAATGATGTAGCGAAACCGATGCTCCTGAATTTCCTGGCGTCCGCTGACCTTGGGATCTCGGATCTGAGCGTCCAGACGCGTAAACAACATCGATTCAATGTCGAAATCCGGAACGACCGGCCGGAGCACGCTGTTTCAGAATCTGAGGTTCAATTCCCGGTGTTCGTCCATAAGGGACCAAACGGGCAGGCTTTGCTTCAATACGAGGAAGAATCGACCGGCACACAGCGACTGTTCTCATTTGCCGCCCCGGTGGTCGAAGCGCTCCAGACCGGTCGAACCGTCGTTGTCGACGAACTGGATGGAAGCCTGCATACGCAAATCGTGCAGTTCCTGGTTGGTCTATTCCACCATCGGCCACCCGAAGGGCGTCGTGCGGCACAGCTGATTTTTACCACGCACGATACAGCCTTACTCGATGCAGGAATCTTCCGGCGGGACCAGATCTGGCTGATGGAGAAGGGCCGCGATCAGGCGAGTACGCTCGTGCCGCTCACTGATTTCTCACCCCGCAAGAACGAAGCGCTCGGGCGGGGTTACCTACAGGGTCGATATGGTGCGCTGCCGCTGACGTCGGAATTCGTTGCGGGAGACGAACGTCTTGGGGCGTGACAATCATCCGCGGCAACGTCGAGCGAGCCAGCTTCAACGAAAGAAACCACAACGGCCCGCCTATGATCGAATTTTGATTGTTACCGAGGGAGAAAAGACCGAGGTTAACTATTTTGAAGAGATCAGGCGTTTTTACCGTCTAAGTTCCGCACACATACGGGTCTGTAACAGCCCCTATGGAACGACGCCGTTGCAGGTGGTGGAATATGCACGCGACCGATGCCGCGAAACGCTCGACTGGGAACGCGTGTTTTGTGTCATCGACCGCGACGACCATCAACGTTACGTCGAAGCGCTGAACTTGGCGCAAACCCTCGACGGCAAATACCCAAATGAGCTTGGACAACCGATCGTGTTTTCCGCGATCCCCTCCAATCCGTGCTTCGAACTGTGGTTTCTGCTGCATTTCCAGGCACATGAGGCCCACATACACCGCACCGACGTGTTTCGCCTACTCCGCGATCGCTACTTGCAAGGCTACGAGAAGGGACGTCACGGTATTTTCGAGGCAACGATGCAGCATCTTGATCGGGCATACGCTAATGCGGAACGGCTACGGGCGCATGGGCAAGGCCGCGGGCTCACGAACCCATCAACGTGTGTCGACGAGCTAGTCAGGATCTTATGTGCACTGCGCAGTTACTAACGGCGAGCGACTATGTCGCATCCATCTCGGCCGCCGATTGATTCGGAACGCTGCCCGCTTTGACGAGATCGCTAGTGTCGAGCACGTGGCGGCCGTTACGGATGATGGGATGACTGTTCCTATCTCGCTCGCGGTCCCTCGCTGTCGCGGTCAACGCTTGTCGGTGTAGAGAACAACAATTACGAGGATTAGGGGCAGCGTAACGCAAGGTCATTGATGCAAATGCTCGGCGGCAAGGCGGTCCTAGCTTGAGACGCCAGCGGGCAGCAGTCGGCCAGTTTCCGCCGCTCGCCCTGCAAGCTGAGTGTTCATCTGAACGACTGCTTGACTCCGAAAACCGCCCGATCTCCAACGCGAAGTTTTCGGCCTTTGCGGATTCATCGATTTCAACGCCGAGACGGCCGTTCAACGATTCGGACGGGCCTCTGCCTTCAATCGGCGTCGCGACGAGCTTGCCATTGCGTGTGCTCGCGAGAGAACGCGTTTTCAGCATCGCCCACATAGACCGAGAACTTATCCTCGGCCGGAGGCGTCGGCAGGGCAATGCGCAGCAATCCAATCTCGTGTGCCGTCAAAGTGTACGAAGCGGCGAGTTCCTGAAAACGCTTCGTCTGGATCCATGCCATGACCGATGCAGCAGCGGCTACTCGATGCGATAGCTCCCATCGATAAGCGCATGACAACGGAAGCGTTGCCAGTCTGAGTGCCGCTGAACAGTTCCGACAGAACGTCGCCCAGCTTCTTTTCAAGGGAGCTAATTCCAGGATCGTTGGCCTCTACCGGCTGAAGCTCGGCCATGCGCTTTTGCAGTCTTGGAATCGCGGCGCGCATCTGTTCGACACTGAGATTGGCTTTTGCCATGCTTTTCGAGTTGTTGAGTTTGGTTTGTCGGCAATCCGAGCGCTGGGGCGAACGACCGACCTGTGTCCGGAATCAATCGCGTTGGCCGACTGCACCCGCTCCGAACTCCGCAGTAGTGAAAAGACGGTGCAAAGCCCCGAATCACAAACGAACGAAAGAAGGCGCGCAACGCCCGTGATGCAAACCATAGTCGCCCACCGCAAACAACGGACCAGAATGTCGCGGACAACCGCCGCGCGGTAGGCCACTGACTTCTGCAGATTCCCGATAGTCCAATCAATTCCGTGCTTTAGGGTCTAGCTAATTGCACGTTAGTCCAACGAATTCCGGTTCCCGACATCAGGGCGCAATGCGCGCCCGAGCCCGCCATGGAAAACTGTATAAACATACAGTATAGTATCCCCCTACAGCCAGGCTTCCGGGCGCTCCTCGCGCCGACCCGGCTGCACCGAACTTGCGCGGTCACGAGAGCCGGCCGTGAGAGGTGACCCACTCCTTCAGACGGTCGGAAAAATTGTCCTCCAACGACGCAACCCTTGACACCCTCGCTGACACTCCCCAAGGCGGCAACCCGAGCGGCAACAAGATCCAGGGCACGATCCGCATTCGCGGCGCCCGCCAGCACAACCTGAAAAATGTCGACCTCGACGTGCGCACCGGCGAAATGACGGTCGTCACGGGGCCGTCGGGCTCGGGCAAGTCGAGCCTCGTGTTCGACACGCTGTATGCGGAAGGCCAGCGCCGCTACGTCGAAACCTTCAGCGCGTACGCGCGCCAGTTCCTCGACCGGATGGATCGGCCGCAGGTCGACCGCGTCGACGGCGTGCCGCCCGCCATCGCGATCGACCAGACCAACCCGGTGCGCAGCTCGCGCTCCACGGTCGGCACGATGACCGAGCTCAACGATCACCTGAAGCTGCTGTACGCGCGCGCGGCCGAGCTGTTCGACCGCCAGAGCGCGTATCTGGTGCGGCACGACACGCCGGAGACGATCTACGCGGAACTGCTCGAGCGCACCGCGCAGGAGGAGCCGCGGCTCGTCGTCACGTTCCCGGTCGAGCTGCCGGAGTCGGCGTCCGCGCAGGAGGTCGAGCAGTGGTTGTCGGCGAGCGGCTATACGCGCGTGCAGGCGCAGCGCGAAGTCGATTCGCCGACCGGCAAGCGCAAGTTGCTCGACGTCGTCGCCGACCGCTTCCGGCTGCGCTCGGTGGATAAAGCACGCGCGATCGAGGCGATCGAGGCATCGCTGAAGCGCGGCGGCGGGCGCGTCAATATTTACGTGCTGCCGGCTACCTCGGACGAGCCGCAGGCCGAAGCCGCCGAGCCGCGCATCTGGCGTTTCTCCACCGGCTTGCACAGCCCCGAAAGCGATCTGCGCTATGCCGACCCGCAGCCCGCGCTGTTCTCGTTCAACTCGGCCTATGGCGCTTGTGATGCCTGCCGCGGTTTTGGCCGCGTGATCGGCGTCGACCTCGGTCTCGTGATCCCCGACGCGCGCAAGACGCTGCGCGAAGGTGCGGTCAAGCCGATGCAGACGCCCGCGTGGAAGGAGTGCCAGGACGACCTGATGCGCTACGCGGCGAAAGCCGACATCCGCCGCGACACGCCGTGGGGCGAGCTCAGCGAGCGCGAACGCAGCTGGGTCATCAACGGCTCGCCGGACTGGAACGGCAAGTGGCAGACGCATTGGTACGGCGTCAAACGCTTCTTCGACTATCTCGAATCGAAGGCGTACAAGATGCATATCCGCGTGCTGCTGTCGAAATACCGCAGCTACACGCCGTGCGAAACCTGCGGCGGCGCGCGTCTGAAAACCGAATCGCTGCTGTGGCGCCTCGGCAGCAAGGCCAATGCGAACGACGTGCTCGCGCCCGCGCAGCGCTTCATGCCGCGCGGCGTGAAGTGGTCGCGCGCGCAACTCGAGGCGTTGCCGGGCCTGACCGTGCACGATCTCATGCTGATGCCGATCGAGCGCATCCGCCGCTTCTTCGACGACATCACGCTGCCGAGCGCGTTGCTCGACGACGCGCTGAAGCTGCTGCTCGCCGAAGTGCGCACGCGCCTCAAGTATCTATGCGACGTCGGTCTCGGCTATCTGACGCTCGACAGGCAAAGCCGCACGCTGTCGGGCGGCGAGGTGCAGCGTATCAACCTGACCACCGCGCTCGGCACGTCGCTGACCAAGACGCTGTTCGTGCTCGACGAGCCGAGCATCGGCCTGCATCCGCGCGACCTGAACCGCATCGTCGAAGCGATGCACCGGCTGCGCGACGCGGGCAATACGCTGGTCGTGGTCGAGCATGATCCGTCGGTGATGCTCGCGGCGGACCGGCTCATCGACATGGGTCCGGGACCGGGCGAGCGCGGCGGCTCGATCATTTTCGACGGCGCGCCCGAGGCGATTCGCTCGACCGGCACGCTGACCGGCGAGTACCTCGGCGGCCGGCGCCATGTCGCGGATGCCGCGCACTGGTCGCGTCGCGCGGTCGAGGCGAGCACGCCGCGCATCGTGCTCGAAGGTGCGAGCGAGCACAATCTGCGCGACGTCACGGTCGAAATTCCATTGCAGCGGCTCGTCTGCGTGACCGGCGTGTCGGGTTCCGGCAAATCGACGCTGCTGCAGGACGTGCTGTATCCGGCGATGGCGCGCCACTTCGGGCTCGCCACCGAAGCGCCGGGCGCGTTCAAGGCGCTGAACGGCGCGGACCAGGTCACCGACGTCGTGTTCGTCGACCAGTCGCCGATCGGCAAGACCGCACGCTCGAATCCGGCCAGCTACGTCGGCGCGTTCGACGAAATCCGCAAGCTGTTCGCGAAGGCACCGCTCGCGCAACAGCGCGGCTACGGCCCCGGCATGTTCAGCTTCAATTCGGGCGATGGCCGCTGCCCGACCTGTGGCGGCTCGGGCTTCGAGCACATCGAAATGCAGTTCCTCTCCGACGTGTACCTGCGCTGCCCCGATTGCGACGGGCGCCGTTATCGCGCGGAAATTCTGGAGGTGAAGATCGAGCGCGACCAGCCGGCGCGCGGGTTGAGCATTGCCGACGTGCTCGAACTGACCGTCAGCGAGGCTGCCGCGTACTTCGCGCAGGACGCCGAAGTATTGCGCGTGCTGCAGCCGATCGTCGAGGTCGGGCTCGAATACGTGAAGCTCGGCCAGCCCGTGCCGACGCTGTCGGGCGGCGAGGCGCAGCGGCTCAAGCTCGCGGGCTTTCTCGCGGAATCGGCACAGGCGCGCGGCGCACGCGGCGCGAAGCAGGTGATCGCGAAGCGTCTGTTCATGTTCGACGAACCGACCACGGGTCTGCATTTCGACGACATCGCGAAGCTGATGCAGGCGTTCGGCAAGCTGCTCGCGAGCGGTCATTCGCTGATCGTGATCGAGCACAATCTCGACGTGATCCGCGCGGCCGACTGGATCATCGACCTCGGTCCCGAAGGCGGCGACGGCGGTGGCCGCGTGTTGTGCGCGGGCACGCCGGACGAAGTGAAAGCGTGCGCCGAATCGCATACCGGCGAGGCGTTGCTGCAATACGACCGCGCGATGGACACCGCAACCGCGGCGGAGCCCCAGGGCATCCCGCTGCAGAAGGCCCTGAGCGCGGCCCGCGCACGTCGCGCGATCGAAGGCGAGGACGTGGTGCGCATCGTCAACGCGCGCGAGCACAACCTGAAGGCGCTCGACGTCGACATTCCGCACGGCAAGTTCAACGTAATCACCGGCGTGTCGGGCTCGGGCAAATCGACGCTCGCGTTCGACATCCTGTTCCACGAAGGTCAGCGGCGCTACCTCGAATCGCTGAACGCGTACGCGCGCTCGATCGTGCAGCCAGCCGGACGGCCCGAAGTCGACGCGGTGTATGGCATTCCACCGACCGTCGCGATCGAGCAGCGGCTCTCGCGCGGCGGTCGCAAGAGTACCGTCGCCACGACCTCGGAGGTGTGGCACTTCCTGCGTCTGCTGTACGTGAAGCTCGGCTTGCAGCACTGCATTCACGACGGCACGCCGGTCACGTCGCAAAGCGCCGAATCGATCGCGGCGCAGTTGCTGCGCGATCACAAGGGCCAGCATGTCGGCTTCCTCGCGCCGCTCGTCGTGAATCGCAAGGGCGTCTATACGGACCTCGCGAAATGGGCAAAAGCGCGCGGCAATACGCATCTGCGTGTGGACGGCGAGTTCGTGCCGGTCGATCCGTGGCCGAAGCTCGATCGTTTCCGCGAGCACACGATCGAGCTGCCGGTCGCTGACCTCGTCATCTCGGCCGATCACGAAGCGGAGCTGCGCGAAGCGCTCGATCAGACGCTCGACATCGGTAAAGGCATCATGCATCTGCTCGCGCCGCTCGACGGTCTGCACGACGCGCTCAACGGCGGCGAGTCCACCGCGAAGCTCGGCGACGTGAAGGTGCTGTCGACGAAGCGCGCGTGTCCGGTGTGCGGCACGAGCTACCCCGAGCTCGACCCGCGCATGTTCTCGTACAACAGCAAGCATGGCTGGTGCACGAGCTGCGTCGGCACGGGGCTGTCACTGACGCGCGAGCAGCGGGCCGCGTACGACGACACGATCGTCGTCGACGACAATCGCGGTCGCGAGCAGAGCCTGCCCTCGGAGGAGCAGGAACCGGAAGGACTCGTCGACGAGCCGTGTCCGGATTGCGCGGGCACGCGTCTGAATCCGGTCGCGCGCGCGGTCACGTTCGACTCGCAGGCGATCGTCGACGTCGCGCAATGGACCGTGTCCGACACGCGCGCGTGGATCGATACGCTGCGGATGACGGGCCGCGACGCCGAAATCGCACGCGACGTGGTCAGCGAAATCGGCAGCCGGCTGCAGTTCCTCGAAGAAGTCGGGCTCGGCTATCTGAGCCTCGATCGCGCGGCGCCGAGTTTGTCGGGCGGCGAAGCGCAGCGCATCCGGCTCGCCGCGCAGCTCGGCAGCAATCTGCAGGGCGTGTGTTACGTGCTCGACGAGCCGACCATCGGTCTGCATCCGCGCGACAACCAGATTCTGCTGAACGCGCTGCGCAAGCTCGGCGACAAGGGCAATACGCTCGTCGTCGTCGAGCATGACGAAGATACGATCCGGCGCGCGGATCACATCATCGATATCGGGCCGGGCGCGGGCAAGCGCGGCGGCACGCTGATCGCGCAGGGCAGCGTCGCGGACCTGTCCGCACAGCCCGATTCGCTGACCGGGCGTTTCCTTGCGCAGCCGATCGTGCATCCGCTGCAGCCGCGCCGCGAGGTCGTCGCGCCGGGCAAGCGTGCGGCCGCGGTGCCGGAGAACTGGCTGACCGTGCATGGCGGCAAGCTGCATAACCTGCGCGACGTGACGGTCGGCATTCCGCTCGCGCGGCTTGTCGCGGTGACGGGCGTCAGCGGCTCCGGCAAATCGACGCTCGCGCGCGACGTGCTGATGACCAATCTGCTCGATGCGGTCGGGCGCTCGGTGCTGTCGTCGCCGGCCACGCGCCGCGCGCGTGCGGCCGCCGAGGAGAAGCCGGTCGCGAACCGGCGTTCGAGCGTGCTCGCGCGCTCGGCGCCGCGCGCGCCGCTGAACGTCACGCACATATGGCAGGGCTGCGATTCGGTCACCGGCTGGGAAAGCATCGACCGCGTGCTGGAAGTCGATCAGACGCCGATCGGCAAGACGCCGCGTTCGTGTCCCGCCACCTACATCGGCGTGTGGGATGCGATCCGCAAGCTGTTCGCGGGCACGCTGGAGGCGCGCGCGCGCGGCTATACCGCGTCGCGTTTCTCGTTCAACACGGGCGAGGGCCGCTGCCCCGCATGCGAGGGCCAGGGCGTGCGCACGATCGGCATGAGCTTCCTGCCCGACGTGAAGGTGCCGTGCGACGTCTGCCACGGCCAGCGCTTCAATCCGGAGACACTCGCGGTCACGTGGCGCGGCAAGAACATCGGCGACGTGCTGACCATGGAAATCGACGAAGCGGTCGAGTTCTTCGCGTCGATTACGAACATTGGGCATCCGCTGCAACTGATGAAAGACGTCGGGCTCGGCTATCTGACGCTCGGCCAGCCGTCGCCGACGCTGTCGGGCGGCGAGGCGCAGCGCATCAAGCTCGTCACCGAGCTGAGCAAGGTGCGCGACGACATCACGCGGCGTGGCCAGAAGCCGCCGCACACGCTGTACGTGCTCGACGAGCCAACGGTCGGGCTGCACATGGCGGACGTCGCGAAGCTGATTCGCGTGCTGCACCGGCTCGTGGATGGCGGGCATAGCGTCGTCGTCATCGAGCACGATCTCGATGTGATCGCCGAGGCGGACTGGATCATCGACCTCGGTCCGGAGGGCGGCGTGGGCGGCGGTACGATCGTTGCGGCAACGGATCCGGAAAGCCTGTCGCGCGTGGCCGCGAGTCACACGGGCGCGGCTCTGCGGCCGGTGCTCGCGCGCACGGCCGCTACGTCGACGCTGGCCGGCGAAGGGACGAATGGCTGAGGCACGGTGACGAGCGGTGGCGCGGCCGTTGCGCGCCGCGATGCCGTTCCCCAGCCGACTGTTTGCTCGCATTCCCAGACGCGCGCATCAGGTATGCCGTTGCAACTTCGCAGGTTGCAACGGCCGGCGCCTCGTCGCGTGTCCGCCACACATGATTGCTGCGCTGCATCCAATCATCTGAGGTTCGATCAATGCGGCCATGCGCGCATTTAAATCATACGAAAGAGACCAGCGATGTTTCAAAATAGAAACATTTTTAGAACCCCCGATAAATCAGCATTTGGATATTAATTTGTGGTGCGGAGCGAATGCCACGGAAATGCCTAATGCCGCGGGCAATAAATTTACGCTTTGCGAATAAACTACCGAATTGCCCGGACATAATAGGGCGATAAGCAGTTCACAATTGAAACATTTTTGAACCGCGCAAGAAACGTACTCGGTAACGCGCAATGGCCGGGCTTCGCATTATCGGCAACTTTGTCCGAATGCGCGAGAGTGCCGTCCATCAAGGCTTTGCGGTAAGATCTCCTCAAGCTCTTCGCGCGGCTTGCATAGTTGCCCGGCCTGTCGCGCGCTCATATCAATTGCTCAATAACCGCTTTTCCTCAGACATGGGCTGTCGTGATGAGATTTGTTTTTCAAATTTACTATAGCGATCCATTCCGCTAACATCACGCTTAATCCTTTATGCGGCGTGAGTCTGCTTTTTCGCCGTAATAACGCATTCTCTCGTTCCGTCTGATGGCGGGGCAAATCGGGGTCCGCAACGTATGACCGTTTGGGGAAGATCATGCCGCACATGCACCTTGATACAACGAGAATTACGTGGCTACACACGCCCGCTTTGAACGTCCGTACTGCAGCGCGGCGAATCGGCATTCTGCTGTTCGACGGCTTCTGGCTGCTCGGCCCCGGTACCGTCGTGGAAATGTTCCAGACCGCCAATGAGTTCGCGGGCACGCGAGCGGGCGAAGATCCGCCCTACGAAGTGCAGTTCCTGTCGATGGACGGCGGCAATGTCGCCAGTTCGTCGTCGGCGCGCATCTGGACTGACCGCATCGACACGCGCTTTGGCGGCGGTTTCGATGCGCTGTTCATCGCTGGCGGCTACGGCGCCCACGTGGCCGCGCGCGACGAACGCCTGCTGAACTGGCTGCGCGCCGTGCAATCGCGCACACGCGCGATCGAAACGATCGGCGAGGGGCGCCTCGTGCTCGAAGCGGCCGGCCCGACCGAGCATGACGGCCTGATGAGCCGCTATCCGGGCGCGAGCGCCAGCGAAGGGGCGTTCAGCGCGGCCAACGACCGTCACGACTGCGCCCGCAGCGCGCTGATGTTCATCAAGCGCGACCTGGGCGCCGAGCTTGCGCGCAGCGTCGCCGATCGCGTGATGCCCGGCATGGCTGCGACGTGGGTGCCGCTGCCGGCCGAGGGCGGCACGCTGAGCGTCGCCGAAAAGATTCGCGCGGCCGCGCGCTGGATGGAGGCCAACTGCGACCGTCCGGTATCGGTCGCCGATGCCGCGCAGGTCGCCGCAATGAGCGAGCGCAATTTCCTGCGCCGTTTCAAGCACGAGATGCAGATCACGCCGTCGGACTACCTGCTGCAGGTGCGGCTGCGTATCGCGTGCAACTTCCTGACCGAGACCGAATTGCCGGTCGACAAGATCGCGCGTCGCAGCGGCACCGGCAACGGCGATCGTCTCGCGAAAATTTTCCGCAAGCGTATGGCTTTGTCGCCAACCGAGTATCGCGCTCGCAGCCGGGCGGCCACTGAGGCGTAGCATGTATCTTTAGCATGCGATAGGGCGCCCGCGTTGCGGGCGCGCCTCGTCTGTCGGACGCGGTCGCGAGAGCGGCCGTATGTCCGCTGGTCAGCCTTTTTACGAGCACAGTGGCGATGGGCAACAGGGTCATGGCGACGGCATTGCCGGAGGTGAAACTCATCGAGCCGGAAGTGTTCATCGACGAGTTCGGCTTCTGCTTCGAGAGTTTCAGCGCGGACGAGTTTTCGGACGACGTCGCGCAAGGTTTCAACTTCGTGCAGGACCGCCATCTGCGCGCCGTGCATGGCGTGCTGCGCGGCTTGCACTATCAGGTGCAGCGTCCCCAGGGGCGGCTGCTGCGCGTCGTGCGCGGTGAGATCTTCGACGTCTCGGTCGACGTGCGCCTGAACTCACCGAACTTCGGCAAATGGAGCGGCGAGTATCTGAGCGAAGCCAATCATCGGCAGATCTGGGTGCCGCCCGGTTTCGCGCACGGCTTCGTCGTGCTGTCCGATGTCGCCGAATGCATGTGGAAGACCACCGAGTACTGGTTCCCCGAGCTCGAGCGCTGCCTGCTGTGGTCCGATCCCGACATCGGCATCGAGTGGCCGATCGACTTTCAGCCCATCCTCGGCAGCAAGGATGCGGCGGGCCGTCGTCTGTACGAGGCCGAAAACATCTCGTGAACGACGGGGCCAACCGTACACGTCGGGCATCCAGTCAGTACGAGGTGCTCAACGTGAAGCGTCGCGCAAGCCATCCGCAATCCGTTCCGGTCCGCTATGTGGGTCGCGCGTTTGCGCCGCTCGGCGCGCAGGGGCTCAATTGCACGTGCGTGGATCAAACCATCGAGACGACCCGCGGCCGTGTGCTGCGCGGCGATTGCCATGTCGCGGTGTATGAAGGACACATCGTCGGCACGATGACGCTTTATGCTTCGGATGGCGAAGCATCGTGCGAGCTATACCGGCACGGCGATGTCGCGAGCCTGCGTCAGTTCGCGGTCGATCCCGCATGGCAGGGGCGCGGCATCGGCACGTTACTGATCGCGTTCGCCGAACATTGGGCCGCGAGGCGTGGCTATGTGCAACTCGCACTCGATACGCCGCAACCGGCCACGCAGCAGATCGCGTTCCATGACGCCGCAGATCGCGTATGCGGCCTGAAGCGATGCCGCATACGCCTCCGGCATACGGAGAAAAGAAGCGGAAGGAAAGCAGAGTTGAAGCGCCCGATGCTTCGGCAACTATTGCAATATGCTGCGGCAAGTATTGCAACGGCGACAGCGGCCGCGCAATCCTCAACGCGGTACCCACGCAGCGTGGCCGGTTCGCATCGGGCGAGGCGTGAATTCACCGAACGCTGTATGCAGCCGTCAGCGTCGGATCACGCCCATCAGCAGGGTGACGAGGAAGATCACCAGGAAGATGAAGAACAACACCTTGGCGATTTCGGTTGCGCCCGCGGCAATGCCTCCAAAGCCGAACACTGCGGCGATGATGGCGATGATGAAGAAAATCACAGCGTATCGAAGCATGGTGCCTCCACCGGTGGATTGTTGAAATGACGTTTGAACGGCGCCCCGTTGCGTACGTCACGCGGCTTCACGGGTGAGATGCCGGCGAGCGGAATTCAGCAATAGATGTGCCATCGCTTGATTGCCGCCGACGTTCCAGCGATTCACGATCAGATAGCCGACGAGCGCCGCCCGCCAAGCGCAGCGGTCCGCCGCGCGCGGCGGCTGGCCCGTCGACGACATCGGCGGCCTCGCGCTGCGTCTGCCGGAGGTCGAGACGGGGCGCTATTTCGATGCCCAGGCGAAGGAGGCTTACCAGCAGTCGCTGCTGAAGTGTCCGGTGCTCGCGCGGCTGATGAACCTCGTGCCGCGCGACGAAGCCGATGCGCCCGCCGCGCGAGGCGAGCCGCAAGAATCGGCGCTGAAATAAGGCCCGCGTCGAACGCTCAACGCAATTGCGTGAACGCGAGCAGCAACACCATGCTGCCGATCGCGCCATCCAGCACGCGCCACGCGGTTGCGCGGCGAAACAGCGGCGCGAGCATGCGAGCGCCATAGCCGAGCGCGACGAACCACACCGCGCTGACCGTCATCGCGCCGAGCGCGAAGGCGACCCGCGCGCCTTCCGGCTCACGCGCGCCGGCCGTGCCGATCAACAGGAACGTGTCCAGATAGACGTGCGGGTTGAACCACGTGAACGCAAGCGTCATCAGGATGATCGGCAGCGCGCGTTGCGCAGGCGGCGCCTGATCGCGGGACGCGCCCGCCGAGCCATCGAGCACCGCGTGTCCTGGCCGCACCGCGCGGCGCAGCGCGCTGATGCCGAACCAGGCGAGATACGCGAGCCCAACATAGAGCATCGCGTGCACGAAGCGCGGGAAACGCTCCATCAGCACCGCGGCGCCGCCGACGCCCGCGCCGATCAGAATGAAATCGGACAACGTACACAACAGCACGATCTTGCCGACATGCGAGCGCATGATGCCCTGCCGCAGCACGAACGCGTTCTGCGCGCCGATCGTGACGATCAGCGACGCGCACAGCGCCGCGCCATGGGAAAAAGACAACCAGTTCATAAATGGTCCGGAAAAAGGAAAGCAGCGGGGATAGACGGGAAAATCCAACAGCGCTAGTCTGCGGGTTGGCATCTCATAAGAGAAGCTAATTTGCTTAATGCCGATTAAGGAACGCTAATGCTCGACTACGCCTTGCTCGACGCGCTGGCCGCCGTGGTCCGCCACGGCTCGTTCGACCGTGCCGCGAGCGAGCTCAATATCACGCCGTCCGCGGTGTCGCAGCGGGTCAAGCTGCTCGAGGAGCGCGTCGGCAGCGTGCTCGTGAAGCGCGGGCAGCCGTGCGTCGCGACCACCTCGGGCGCGCTGCTATGCCGCCATACCGAACGCGTGCAACTGCTCGAAGCGGAGCTGAACGGCCGCCTGCCGGCACTGCCCGGCGCGCTCGTCGAGCAGTGGCCGGCACTGCGCGTCGCAGTCAACGACGACAGCGTCGGCACCTGGTTCGTCGACGCGGTCGCGCCGTTCTGCGTCGAACGCGAGATGCTGCTCGACCTCGTGATCGAAGACCAGGACTACACCGCGCAGCGCATTCGCGACGGCAGCGTGCAGGGCGCGATCACGACGCAGGCCGAACCGGTGCAGGGCTGTCGCTCGACGCGCCTCGGCCGCATGCGATACCTGGCGGTGTGCTCGCCGGCGTTCTTCGCGCGCTATTTCGCCGACGGCGTCACGCGCGACAGCCTGCGGCGCACGCCGTGCGTCGACTTCAATCCGAAGGATCAGCTGCAAAAGCGCTTCATGCGGCGCATTACGCGCGCGGAGCTCGATCCGCCGCTGCACTGGATTCCGCACGTCGCCGGTTTTTTGCGCGCGTGCGTGATGAGCCTCGGCTGGGGCATGTGTCCCGAGCGGATGATCGCCGGGCCTCTGCAGCGCGGCGAACTGGTCGAGATCGCGCCGGGCAAGCATATCGACGTCGATCTGTACTGGCAGAGCTGGCGTCTGTCGATCGGCTGGCTCGACGATTTCAGCGCGATGCTCAGAAAGCGGGCGGGCGAGTTTCTCGATTGACTACGCGGCGGTGCCGCATGCAGAAATGCGGCAGTTGCTATAGCAACAGCTCGATCGAATGAAACAGGCGGCGCTGTTCCGGGTCCTGCGAGCGCGCGCCTTCGTCGATCGTCTCGCGCAGGCAGTCGAGAAAGCAGGCGGCCGCCGGGCTCGTGGGCGCGCCACGCCGCGACGTGATGCTGATGATGGTTTCGTCCAGCGTTTCACGCAGCGGCAGCGCCCACAGGTTTTCCTTCGCGCGTATCGCCTCGACGAGCGGCCACGGAAAGATGCTGACCATGTCCGTGTGCGCGAGCAGGCCCAGCACGATCGCGAGCGAATGCGCGAGCACGATCGTGTGCGGCACCGGCATGCCGCGCTTGACGAACAGATTGTTCGACATCGACTCGCGGCTCGCCGGGTCCCAGTTCAGTATCCATTCCGCGTCTTGAAGGTCGAGCAGCGTGCGGCAGCCGGCCTTCGGATGCTCGCGCCGCGCGACCACCGCCGCGTGCGTCGAAAAGAGCGGCGCGTTCTGAAACTCCGACTGCGGCGACGCGGGCGGCGGCCGACCGATCGAAAAATCGAGGCTGCCGTCGCGCAGACGTGGCTGCACGACCGCGAGCAGGCCTTCGAAAAATTCCAGTTGCACCTCCGGCATCCGCTCGCGAAAACGCCGCACGGCAGGCGGCAGAAAAGTCAGCGCGACCCACGGCGTGACGCCGATCGACAGCTTGCCGGCGGCGGCTCCGCGCAACGCCTCGATCTCGGCTTGCGCGCGCTGCAACTGGCCGAGCACGAGCCGCGCATGCACGACGAGCGCACGGCCGAACTCGGTGAACGCGACACCGCTCGCGCTGCGCACGACGAGCGGCGCGTGCAGATCGGCTTCGAGCTCGCGCATCGCCTTGGTCACGGCGGCCGGGGAAAGCCCCAGCGAGCGGGCGGCCGCCCGAATACTTCCGGTATCGGCGATCGCCGCCAAGGTATTGAGCTGATGCAGTTTCATTCGAATGAGAGGCGTGAAAGGGGCAACCATGGGTTGGCACCCGCAACAATTTTACGCCTGCCGCCCGAATATCGGCGCCGCTATGCTGGGTTCACGCTGACAGGGGCGCAACCAGTTGCATGGGATCGGACTGAGCGCTGAAGCGCCAGGTCCGATCGACAGGAGATGGCATGAACACGATGGTCATTCCGGCGGGCATCGCCGAAGTCGAACAGGAAATGATCGCGCTGCGACGCAGCATCCACGCGCATCCGGAGCTGGCCTACGAGGAGTTCGCAACCGGCGATCTGGTCGCCGACCGCCTGCGGGAGTGGGGCTACAGCGTCCATCGCGGCTTGGGGCAGACCGGCGTGGTCGGGCAACTGAAGCTCGGCCACGGCACCCGCCGGCTCGGCCTGCGCGCTGACATGGACGCGCTGCCGATCCACGAAACCACGGGCCTGCCGTACGCGAGCAAGCTGCCCGGCAAGATGCACGCATGCGGTCACGACGGCCATACGGCGATGCTGCTCGCCGCCGCCAGGCATCTGGCGCGCGAAAAAAGCTTCGACGGCACGCTGAATCTGATCTTCCAGCCGGCCGAGGAAGGGCTCGCCGGCGCGAAGAAAATGCTCGACGACGGCCTGTTCGAACAGTTTCCCTGCGACGCCGTGTTCGCGATGCACAACATGCCGGGCTTTCCTACGGCCAAGCTGGGCTTCATGCCGGGGTCGTTCATGGCGTCGTCGGATACGGTGATCATCAAGGTGATCGGCCGCGGCGGCCATGGCGCGGTGCCGCACAAGGCGGTCGATCCGGTCGTCGTGTGCGCGCAGATCGTGCTCGCGCTGCAGTCGATCGTGTCGCGCAACATCGCGCCGCTCGATATGTCGATCATCACGGTCGGCGCGATTCACGCGGGCGAAGCGCCGAACGTGATCCCCGAAACCGCCGAGATGCGCCTGTCGGTGCGCGCGCTGCGGCCCGAGGTGCGTGACCATCTGCAGCAGCGCATCACCGAGGTCGCGACCGGGCAGGCGGCCGTGTTCGGCGCGCGTGCCGAGGTCGACTATCAGCGCCGCTACCCGGTGCTCGTCAACGATGCGGCCATGACCGCGCTCGCGCGCCAGGTCGCGCTCGACTGGCTGGGCGTCGACGGGCTGATTCACGACATGCAACCGCTGACCGGCAGCGAGGACTTCGCGTTCCTGCTCGAACGCTGCGCGGGCAGCTATCTGATCATCGGCAATGGCGACGGCGAGGGCGGCTGCATGGTCCACAACCCCGGCTACGACTTCAACGACGCTTGCCTCGCGACCGGCGCGGCCTACTGGGTCAAGCTCGCGCAGACGTTCCTCGTTTGACGCGGCGGCGGCGCGCGAGCGCCTTGCCGTAGCAGCCACAAGATAATGACGGAGACACAGATGGACTATTCAGCCACACCGCGGTCCGCGAGCGCCAATGGGCTCGATGCGCTCGATGCGCTCGATGCGCAGCGCCTCGCCGATGAACCTCAAAAGCGCGTCGGCCACGCGCAGGCGATCGCCGCGATCACGCTCGGCAACGGCCTCGAGTTTTTCGACTTCACGATTTACAGCTTCTTCGCGACGATCATCGGCAAGCTGTATTTCCCGGTCGAAGGTCAGCTCGTGCAGCTGATGCTCGCGGTCGGCACGTTCGGCGTCGGCTTCATCATGCGGCCGGTGGGCGGCATCGTGCTGGGGGGCTACGCGGACCGCGCCGGACGCAAGGCCGCGATGAGCCTGACGCTGTGGCTGATGACGCTCGGTTCCGCGATCATCGCGTTCGCGCCGACCTATGCGGCGATCGGCGTCGCGGCGCCGCTGCTCGTGATTCTCGCGCGGCTGATCCAGGGTTTCGCGCTGGGCGGCGAGGTGGGCGCATCGACGGCGCTGCTGCTCGAATACGGCAGCGATCGCACGCGCGGCTTCTACGGCAGCTGGCAGTTCGTGAGCCAGGGGATGAACACGGTGGTGGGGTCGCTCCTCGGCGTTGCCCTGGCCGCGACGCTGTCGCCGGCCGCGCTCGAAAGCTGGGGCTGGCGCGTGCCGTTCGTGATCGGCATGGCGATGGGGCCGGTCGGCATCTATATCCGGCGGCATCTCGACGAGACGCTGCCGGGTGTTGAAGATGGCACGGCAGCGTCTGGCGGCGCTGTTGCGCGGGCTGCTTCGGATACCGTTGCGAAGCCCGCTGCGCAAGTTCCGTCGCTACCTGTGCGCGACCTGTTCCGCGACCACGCGCGCTCGATCACGACCGGCGTGCTGACGACGATCGGCGGCACCGCGGCGAACTACATCGTGCTGTTCTATCTGTCGACGTACGCGATCCGCATCCTGCATCTGCCGATGGCGACCGCGCTGTGGGCCGCGTGGACCGGCGCGGTGGTCACGGTGATCTGCTCGCCGTTCGCGGGCGCGCTGTCGGATCGGGTCGGCCGCAAGCGCGTGCTGTGGGTATCGCGCGTGCTGCTGATTCTCGCCGTCTACCCGGCCTTCATGACGATCAACGCGTCGCCGACGGTGCCGGTGCTGCTTGCGGTGGTCGCGGGCCTCGCGCTGCTCGTCACGTTCACCGCGGTGCCCAATATCGTGATGCTGCCCGAGCTGTTTCCGCGCGCGATCCGCGCGACCGGCATGTCGATCGTGTACTGCCTCGGCGTGTCGGTCTTCGGCGGCTTCGCGCAGTTTTTCGCGACCTGGCTGATCCAGATTTCGGGCAGCAATCTCGCGCCGGCGTGGTATCTGATCGGTTGCAGCGTCGTGTCGTTGCTGCCGTTGCCGTTCATGCGAGAGACCGCGGGTAGGGCGATCGATTGACGTGATGGCGATCGGGGTCCGCTGCAAAAAGAGGCGCGATCTTTTCGATCGCGCCTCTTTTGCCATTTGCCCTGCTTCACGCTGACTATCGGATCTTGATGACAACCTTACCCTTGGTACGTCCGGTTTCGACATAAGCCAAAGCCTCCTGGGTCGACTCAAACGGAAAGACCCGATCGATGACGGGTCGTATCGCTCGCGCGTCGATCAGTGCGGCAATCCGGCTGAGCTGTTCTCCGCTGGCCCGCATAAAGAGAAATGTATAGCTGACGTCATGACGTTTCGCGGCCTTTCTGATGCCATAACTCAGAAAGCGCATCACCGTTTTCAGGAACCACGACGCACCGATCTCTTTCGCAAATTCGGCATCAGGCGGACCGGCGATCCCGATGAGCTTGCCGCCGGCCTTGAGCACACGCAGCGACTTCTCGAGCGCATTGCCGCCTTTGCGTATCCAGTACCAGGTCGTAGTCCTTCAGGATGGTCGCAAAGTCGTCCTTCCTGTAATCGATGACGATATCCGCGCCGAGTTGCTTCACCAGTTCGATATTCCGCGCGCTCGCTGTTGTCGCGACGGTCGCGCCCACATGCTTCGCCAGTTGAATGGCGAAGCTGCCGACACCGCCCGAGCCGGCATGTATCAGCACTTTCTGCCCTTTCTTCAATTGCCCTTTTTCGATCAGCGCCTGCCAGGCGGTCAATCCCACCAGCGGGATTGAAGCCGCTTCCTCCATCGTGAGCGCTGTCGGCTTGAGGGCCACGCCATCCTCTTTGACCGC
The DNA here is from genome assembly GCF_014397655.1 of Paraburkholderia sp. UCT31. Lineage (NCBI taxonomy): Bacteria > Pseudomonadati > Pseudomonadota > Betaproteobacteria > Burkholderiales > Burkholderiaceae > Paraburkholderia > Paraburkholderia sp. UCT31. Next base: position 81,987 of record NZ_VZQP01000025.1, on the reverse strand, counting down.
AATGAATTCCGCGAAAGTGCCGATGCGATCCTTGTGCGGGCGCGCGTAGACCTCGTCGCCGGGATTGAATCGCCGCACGCGCGAGCCGACGCGCACGACAACCCCTGCCAGATCGTTGCCCAAAATCAGCGGCAAACGATAGGGCAAAATGAGCTTGAACTCTCCGTCTCTGATTTTGGCATCGAGCGGGTTCACGCCCGCGGCGTGGATCTGGATCAATACGTCGTCCTCGCGCGGTTCTGGAACCGGCATATCGTCGGATCGTAAGCCATTCTTGCGTCCATATCGATCGACGACGAATGCTTGCATCATGGTTCCTTGTCAGTTGCTCGTTAAGTCTGGTTGTTTCGCTGGCAATAGCACGGATGCAGAGCCTTTGAACAGGGAGGGGACAGTCACGTCGTCTACGTTGCCAGCCGCAGATCTTTGCGGATACCGGCGTCCACCAGTCCAGCGGGCGCAAATCTGCGCAGCAATCGCAGACGGGCGGCGAGTCCGCCAGCGGTATAGCGGAGTTTCGGACGAGCCGCGATGGCGGCCTGCAGTACGGTTTCGGCCACGACCTCGGGACCGTCGGCGCCCTCGACCACTTCCTTCACTCGCTTGTCCACGGCCGAGCGCACCTCGCGGTATTCGTCGAGAGGGGCGTCGGGCGCGATGAAGTTCGCGTCGAAAGGCGTCTTGATGTAGGCAGGTTCAATGACCGATACGCGGATGCCCAGCGTACGCAACTCATGGTCGAGCGACTCCGAATAACCTGCCACCGCGTGCTTGGTGGCGGAATACAGCGCCATATAGGGCATTGGCAGAAAACCGAGCACGGAACCGATGTTGTGATGATGCGGCCGCTGCGTTGACGCCGCATATGAGGCACGACAGCACGCGTCATGCGGATGATCCCGAAGAAGTTCGTATCGAAGATCGTGCGTGCCTGGTCGATCGAACTCTCTTCCGCGGCGGCAGGGGCGACGCCGAAACCGGCATTGTTCACCAGCAGGTCGATGCGGCCCTGCAGGCGCAGCACTTCGCTGACGGCGGCTGCAACGGATGCATCGCTGGTCACATCGAGCGGCAGCATGTCGAACGACTGTTGGCCGGCTCGTTGGCCGCGCCGACTGGTGCCGTAGACCTTGTATCCGGCCTTCGCAAGCCGCTTTGCCGTGGCTTCGCCGATTCCTGACGAGGCGCCCGTCACGAGCGCTATTTTGGTTTGCATGATGTTCTTCCCAAGATGTCTTTGCGTGGTTGGTTGAGCGTTCGTTTCACTCGAATATGATGGCAGTCATATTTGTGGCGCAACGAAAACCGGCACAGGGCCGGCGTTTTTACGCATCAGTCGGTGCGAGTTTTTTCAATGCCGCTTCAAGAAAACTCTCCGATAGTTTGGGGTCGTCGACGGCACGCGCCATCACCATCGTGCCAACCATTGTGGCGACCATCAAAAGCGCCTGTTCGTGCGCGCCTGGCTGACCCCAATCGGGCAATTGGCGCGCAACGACATCGATCATCTCCTTGATGCGGCGGGTGGCCGCGCGCCGTACGGCCGGCGCCTGGCGCGGCATCTCCGAGCCGAGGGCAGAGATCGGGCAACCTGTCTCGATGCTCTCGCAATGCTCCTTCGACAGATAGGCGCGCATCATCGCCGGCAACGCCTGTTCCGGCGGCACGGACGCGGCGATACGCTCCGACAGCGCCACGGATTCAGCTCCGGCGCGGTCAGCGGCTTCGGCAAGCAGCACCTCGCGCGACGGGAAATGGGCATAGAAGCCGCCATGCGTCAGACCTGCCTCCTTCATGATGTCAGCCACGCCCGTGCCGGCGTAGCCGCTGCGCCGAATCGCGCGTGCGGCGACCTCGACGATGCGCTCATGCGTGATTTCCTTGCGGCTGGCTGGCTTCCGGGTGATGGATGGATTTTTCATGATGACCATCATATATCATTCCGGCGGGATTTGCAGGGGCCATCCAGAGCCCGACGGTTCAGGCGGTAACCGCTAGAATTGCGGCTTTAGCCCGGAATACGCCAATGTCTTTTGCCTCGCTTGGCCTGATCGATCCCTTGCTGCGCAATGTGCAGGACCTCAATTACCAGACACCTACGCCGGTGCAGGCCAAGGCGATTCCTGCTGTGCTCAGTGGCAAGGACGTCATGGCTGCGGCACGGACCGGCACGGGCAAAACGGCGGGTTTTGCGCTGCCGCTGTTGCAACGGCTGGTGCAACACGGCCCGGCGGTGTCCAGCAACCGCGCGCGTGTTCTGGTGCTGGTGCCCACGCGTGAACTGGCCGAACAGGTGCTGCAAAGCTTTATCGCTTACGGCAAAGGCCTCGACTTACGATTTCTGGCCGCCTACGGCGGTGTGAGCATCAACCCGCAGATGATGAAGTTGCGCAAAGGCGTGGACGTGCTCGTCGCCACGCCGGGCCGTTTGCTAGATCTCCATCGCCAGAACGCAGTGCAGTTTGATCAGGTACAAACGCTGGTGCTGGATGAAGCCGACCGCATGCTGGATCTGGGCTTTGCGCGCGAGCTCAACGCCGTCTTCGCTGCCTTGCCCGCTCAGCGCCAGACCCTGCTGTTCTCTGCCACGTTTACCGATGAGATCCGCGCCATGGCGGCGGGCATTCTGCGCGGCCCGGTCAATATCAGCGTCAGTCCGCCCAATGCCACGGCCAGCAAGATCAAGCAGTGGGTGGTGCCGGTGGATAAAAAGAACAAGCCCGACCTTTTCATGCACCTTGTGGCTGAGAACGACTGGCAGCACGCGCTGGTGTTCGTCAAAACCCGCAATGGCGTGGATTACCTGGCGGCCATGCTGGATGAAGCGGGCTATGCGGTCGACACGATCCACGGCGACAAACCGCAACCCGCGCGCCTGCGTGCGCTGGAGCGCTTCAAGACGGGCGAAGTACATATGCTGGTAGCTACCGATGTGGCTGCGCGCGGGCTGGATATCGACGATCTGCCGCTGGTGATCAACGTTGATCTGCCGATCGTGGCGCAAGACTATGTGCACCGTATTGGCCGTACCGGCCGAGCGGGCGCCAGCGGCGTGGCGGTGTCCCTTGTGTGCGCCGATGAAGCCCCGCAACTGGCCGCGATTGAAGCGCTGATCCGGCAAACGCTGCCCCGTGAAGAAGAGCCGGGTTTTGAAGCCGAACACCGCGTGCCGCAAACTAGCGCGACGGGCCAGATCATCAAGAAACCCAAAAAGCCTAAGAAGCCCAAAGTGCCGCAAGCTGCGCCGGGCGCCATGCAGGTGCTCAGCAAAAAACCGCGCCCGCAAAGTGGCGAAAACAAACGCAAGCCTGCAGCGCAACGCGCTGTGGCCGCGGGTAAAGGCACAAGCTTGTCCAGCGGTAGCCCATTCAGCGTGCAAAAGCCACGCAGCAAACCCGCCAGCAAGCCAGCTGCGGGTTCACGTAAGCCGGCTGGCAAACCCGCTGGTGGTCGCGGCAAACGCCAACCCTGATCCGTGTGTGACGGCAACACACACGCCATTCCATCTCACATCATCCGACCTTAGCGGATTCCGCGTTTGATCAACGGAATGAGCGAGTCGATCGTCGCAGGTGTTTGGACGCCTGCGCCGGTGTTGATGGTCAGTCCCGCGAAATGATAAGCAGCCGAGAGCACGCATTGCGTGACCGGCAGGAAGCCTTGCAGATAAAGTTGCTGGTCGAGCGTCGCGGTAATGTATTTGCTCTGCAGCCCCGAAATCGTGGCCGGTGCCAGATCGATGCCACCAATGATGATTTGCCCCGGCTTCTTGCCAGCCTGCTGGAGCGCCTGCGGAATGAACCCGGTTACACCGCCGTGCTGAGTCCCAATCGCCTTCAGATTAGGGTGCGCCTGGATAAAGGCGACCAGGATCGGCACGGCGAGCGATGAATCGGAATCCACCTGAGGTGAGATATTGAGCCTGGTCACCTTTACGCCGGCCTTCTCCAGCGTTTCGGCAAGGCCACGGTCAGACTGACTGCGCACACTCTCGTTGAACACACCGTATTCCAGCGCCTCGTCGCCCTTCTTGATCCCAGCGTTGAGCATCGCCTGCGCGGTGATCTGCCCGCCTACGTAGAGTTCGACGCCGGCGTAGCCGAAGCCCTTCGCGTCGTAAAGTTTCTGGTTCTCGGGTAGCGGCGTGTTGCCGACGGTAACGATGATGCCCTGGTCTACCGCCTGCTTGATCAGTGGCGCGAAGGCTGGATCGCCCGGATGGCCCATGATGCCGATGCACGTCGGATGCGCCGCCATCGCCTGGCGAAACTGCGCAAGCATTGTCTCTGGGCTCCAGGCCGAGAACTGCTCGATCACCTTGATGCCTAAGGCATGCCCCGCGTCCGCAGCCCCGGTCTGACGTGGCAGCGTCGCGCCGTCGCCAGGGTTTCCGCCCATCTGCATATACATTGTCATACCGGCGCCGAGCGGCCCCGTCGTGGTCGGCTCAGTGGCACCGGCCGTCTGCGCGAGGCCAAACGCGAGAATACTCGCCCCCAGGAGGGATCCCGTCATGATCTTGATCATTTCTGCTCCTTTCTCCTGATTTAACGGCTTTATCGCCCCCCAAGCCTGAATCTTTCGCGCAACACGCGCAGCTTGGCGGGATTCTCTACCAACAGATGCAGCGTCACGGCGACGATGAACACCACCCCTTCGATCGCCTGTACCCAGAAGCCGGCGATACCTGTCGCAACGATTCCGGCCTCCAGCATGCCTATCACGAAAGTGCCGAAGAAGGTACCCACGATCGTCGCCGTGCCACCAAACACCGAGGTTCCGCCGATGAACACGCCGGCCAGCGCCGGCAGCAGATAGCCCTGCCCCTGGGTTGAAAAATAGTTCAGATTCTCGAGCGTGAGCAGCACCGTGGCGAAACCGGCCAGCACACCCATCAGCGTGAACAATTTCACCGTCTCACGCACGACATTGATGCCCACGACCTTCGCCACGTTTCGGTTGTCTCCGATGAACAGCAGGTGCTCGCCAAAACGGTGACGATTGAGGATGAACCACATGAACACTGCAAGCCCGAGCGCCCAGAGCGCTTGCATCGGGACCACACCGAACAACGTGCCCGCGAATACTGCATAGGCTGAACCGTTGGCGAGCTCCTGTAGCGCATTGGAGAGCCCGCCGGACAGGATCGAAGCAACCCCAGCCCAGAGGAACTGCGTGCCGATTGTCACGATGATCGAAGGCACACCGACCACCGCGACCAGCACCCCGTTCACCACGCCGACCAGCGCGCCGCCCGCCAATGCCGCGATCACGGCTAGCCAGGCTGATCCGGTGGTGTTCACGCACCAGGCGAACAGGAAGCCCGAGAATGCCATCACGGAGGGGAAGGACAGATCGATTTCCCCCGCCGCAACCACCAGAGTGAGCCCGATCGCCAACACCGCCAGCGGTGGCACGGTGGTCAGGAACGAGAAGTAGATTGGCCAGCCTAAAAAGACGCGCGGTGCGGTTGCCATGAACAGGCCGACCACCAACGCGAACACGACCAGGCTCGGCACTCCCTCGATGCGTGCAAAATCCGGCAGGCGAAAACGCACCAGCCGCGCCGGCTGTTCGTCTTTTATCGGATCACTCACGTCCTTGCCCCGCAGCCAGCGCCGGCCCGTGCCCGCTCTGCTGTAGCGAAATCAGGAACCGGGTGAGTTCCTCGAGGCTCATCTCACCCGACTTCATATCCGCGACGATCCGGCCACGATCGAGCACGACGAGCCGATCGGCGAGCTCGTGCACATGGGCGAGGTTATGTTCGATGTAGATGCAGGCGCGGCCGGACTCCTTGATCGACCGTACGAAGTCGAGAACCTTACGTACCTCGCTAATGGCAAGCGCAACCGTGGGTTCATCGAGAATGATCAGATCGCTGTCGAAATACATCGCCCGTCCGATCGCGATGCCCTGGCGCTCGCCACCGGAGAGTTTCGCAATCAGCGAATCCGCGTCGATCCCCACGCCGCGGAAACCGAGCTGGCGCTTCAAAATATCGTTGGCAATGCGCCGCTGTTCGGCAACTTTGATGAAGCCGAACCGGTTGGTGATCTGCCGGCCGACAAAAAAATTACGCCACAGCGGCTGCTTCTCGCCCAGCGATTTTTCCTGATAGACCGTCTCGAAGCGCAGTCGGTGCGCCTCGCGCACCGAAAAGCGGTTCCAGTCGACCTCCTCGTCGCGGATGAACAGCTTGCCCGTGCTCGGCCGCACGACACCAGTCAGTACCTTGATGAGCGTCGACTTACCCGCGCCGTTATCACCGATCAGGCCGACGATCTCGTTCCGCCCAATGGCCAGATCGATGCCGGAAAGCGCCCGTATCTTGCCGTAGGACAGGCTGATACCTTGGGCGCGCACGATATGCTGATAGGCGCACGTACCGGGCGCTGCCTGGTTCGGCATCACGCCACGCTCCAGCTCGAATGACCCACAGCGATGTTGTGAACGACGACAGCCATAGATCTTTCCCCTTTGCTTATCGATCGCCGCATCAACTTACATTGGAAGTGTCCCTGAAATTTAGCAAGCCTTAGAGTCCAGTTCAAGAATCGCTTGCGAGACCGCTTATATTTCATCGGGAGAATATTAGTCCTGGGCACTTGAACAACGCACAACCTGAGGGATAGAAGAAGCGCGTCGGAAGGGTCCCCACAGGACGAGCGGCCACAAACGCCCGGTCAAAAAGGCGCAAAAAGCAGAGGTATCGGCATGCATCCGCCACGCCAGCGGCTATTCTTCAGACGCTACGACTAACGCGGTTCAGGCCGGCTCTGCGGGTCGTCGTCAGCCATTGCGCGCCCCACGCGGAAAAGGGGGGGCAGCGTCTCCAGCGGCAACCGGTTGGTGATGGGCGGCATCTGCGCAGGCTGCTCCGGTGGTCTTGGCAGCGACGTTTACTGGGACGTCCAGAGTACTGGGCAAGCGTCGAGCGGCGGCAATCTACCTGCATCCAACGGGCTCACCACGGCCCAGATGAGCAACCCGGCCAGCTTCGTCGGCTGGGACTTCGGGCCGAACGGCGTGTGGGTCATGCCGACGGGCGCCACGCATCCAGTGCTGCGGTGGCAAGTGGAACATTAGCCTGGCGCGACGTTGGTGGAATTGTCCATCGCGCAGACGACTTGAGACCGCAGTGGGTCGATCCGAGCCATCGGTCTTGATGATCGCACGCGGGATGAGCGCATCGCTACGTCTGGTGACATTCGGCAGTCCAATCGATCGTATCGCGTCAGCCACAGATCAACGCTCTGCATCCAACGCCACTTTCGAACCATCAAGGCCCAACTCTCTCGGCGCTCGTACGTTAGATGGCTACCCGTTTCGGCTCTTCGAATTCCGGGACGACATCCCGATCGCGCCGATCCTTACCCTTAATCGATGCCAGCACGGATGCAAGGACGATCAACTCACCACCGATTGCCGCAAGCACAGATACCCCTTCCCCGGGCCAAACGCTAGCGAAAGGCGCCCATCTCGCGACGCCCAGAGCGAGCGCGGCGCAACCGAACGACACAAAGCCGGATTGCACGGCCGTCATCGCTAGCGGAGAAACGGCGTTGACCTGCATGACGCGCTTCATTGCGCATACCGGTTGAAGTTCAACGCGGTCGTCGACGCCGGACATCCGGCGCAGAGCCAGATCTCGGTTGCCCAGCCAAAACAGATGGCGCCGGGTTCGCAGATTCGAGCCTGGGCTGACGTATGGTGTGCGAAGCTAAACGCTTCGTTCCTGTTTCGCCCCCGAACCCGTTTGTGAAGGCCTTGTCCGTTCTCCGCCGATCGAGCAGTTCCGAATGCTCAGTGGTTTGTCCGCCTGGCCATTACGTTGCGAAAGCGTTATCCGGTCACTCCTGCCTCGCCACTCGCCGGCCAGGGCACAATGGCAGGTGGTATGGAACGCCCCGGGTACTGCTCGAGGGATGATTCGTGTGCAGTCCTGGAAGGATATGTCGGACCGCTAATACTCAACGGGAGGCGAATGCACGGCGACGAGGACGATATCGAATCAAGTTGGCCGCCGCTGCTGATCGCGCATGTATCGGAGTACGCGATCTTCAGGCTGACCGGGCACGGCGAGGTCGCCAGCTGGAACCCCGGCGCGAGACGCATCAAAGGCTACGCGGCCGATGAAATCATTGGCCGGCACTTCTCCGTCTTTTACACGGACGACGACCGGCACACCGGTGTTCCTGACGCCGCGCTGCGCGCGGCGCGCGAGCACGGCCAATATGATTCCGAAGGCTGGCGCGTACGCAAGGACGGCACGAGGTTCTGGGCCAGCGTTCTCATTACGCCTCTTTATGCGGCCGACGGCACCTTCATCGGCTTTGGCAAGATTGTGCGCGACACAACCGACAAACGCATGGCCTATGAAGCCGTGATCGAAAGCGAGCGGCGGTTCCGGCTGCTGGTGCAAGGGGTAGCCGATTACGCGATCTTCATGCTGTCCCCCGAGGGCCACGTGACTAACTGGAATCTGGGCGCGGCGCGGATCAAGGGCTATGAGGCCAGCGAAGTGCTCGGAACGCACTTCAGGCGGTTCTACACAGCCGAAGAGGCGGCTCAGGGTCTGCCGGAACACGGCCTGCATACAGCCGCAACGGAAGGGCGGTTCGAGACCGAGGGCTGGAGGGTCAGGAAAGACGGCAGCCGGTTCTGGGCCAATGTCGTGATCGATGCAATCCGCGACGAGGAAGGGACGCTGGTCGGCTTCGCCAAGATTACCCGCGACGTGACGGAGCGCAAGACCGCTCAGGAGCAACTGGAAAAGGCACGCGCGGCGCTGCTTCAGTCTCAGAAGATGGAGGCGCTTGGAAAACTGACGGGGGGCGTCGCACACGATTTCAACAATGTGCTGCAGGTGTTACGCGGCAATCTGGAATTGCTCGAAGGCCGCCATGGCCGTGATGCCTGGACAAGAGAGCGCCTCTACAAGGCAATTGATGCGGTCGAGCACGGGGCCAACCTGGCCTCTCAACTGCTCGCGTTCGGACGCCGTCAGGCGTTGCAGCCCATTGTCGTAAATCTGGCTGTCATGCTGCGGAGCATGGACGACCTGCTCAGACGGGCGCTGGGCGAAGTGATTGAGGTCGAAACCGTCATTGCCGGCGGGCTGTGGAACACGCTGGTCGACCCGAACCACCTCGAGAACGTGGTGTTGAACCTGGCCATCAACGCGCGCGATGCCATGCCGGAAGGCGGCAAGCTGACGCTGGAGCTGTCGAACGCCATGCTCGACGAGCACTACAGCGCGCTGGCCGCTGACGTTCGCGAGGGGCAATACGTGCTGCTCGCCATCACCGACACTGGAACAGGGATGACCCGCGATGTCCTCGAACGCGCTTTTGAGCCGTTCTTCACGACCAAGCCGGAAGGGCAAGGCACGGGCCTGGGCCTGAGCATGGCGTACGGGTTTATCAAGCAAAGCGGAGGTCACGTCAGGATCTACAGCGAGCCCGGGCACGGGACAACCGTGAAGATCTATCTGCCCCGCTCGATGGAGAAAGCCGTTGACCTCGAACCCAGACAGCCGGTGGCGCTCACCGGCGGGTCTGAAACCATTCTGGTCGTTGAGGATGACAGACGCGTTCAGGCAACCGTGGTCGAAACGCTCAGACAGTTTGGCTATACCGTACTGAAGGCAGACGACGCCCAGAGCGCGCTCGTGATCGTGCAAAGCGGGATACATATCGATCTGATGTTCACGGACGTGGTGATGCCCGGCACGATGCGCAGCACCGAACTCGCGAAACTCGCGACCAGGGTGCTGCCGCATCTGAAGGTCCTGTTTACATCGGGATATACCCAGAATGCCATCGTCCATGGCGGCCGGCTGGACACGGGTGTGCATCTGCTGAGCAAGCCGTACAGCCGGGAGCAGCTTGCATCGAAAATCCGCCGGATGCTGGGACCGGCCCGCACGGCCGATGTGCACCCGCCGGTCGCATCGCCGTCGGCAGATTCGCCGTCGTCCGAGCCGTCTCACGCGCCAGAAAGCTTCGCAATCCTTGTCGTGGACGATGACAGAAGCGCGCGGGAGGCGATCAGTGAACTGCTGACCACCCTGGGCTATGACGTGCGTCAGGCTGCCGATGCAGAAGCAGCAATGCGCGCATTGATGACAGGGAAGACCGATGTGCTTCTCACGGACATCGTCCTTCCGGGGCGGTCGGGTATCGAGCTGGCGAGAGCTGCCGTCGAGCGCAATCCGGGCATCAGGATCGTGTTTGCTTCCGGCCGCGACGCTCCGACGCCAGAGGAGGTCGGATTCGATTGCACGTCGCTGCGCAAGCCATTCGCGATCGAACAGTTGCATGCGCTGATCGCGGCGATGCACGGACAGGTTGAACAAGGAAGAAACGAGTAAGGGCATCAGCAGTCGCCGGCAGCCGTACGGCCTCGCGCCCGCTCCCGATCAGATATCGGGACAGCGAACAGATGAGTCGTTGAATAATGGCCTTCCGGGCATTCCAAAGCCGCTCGATCGATTTTGATGACCGATCCGAAGCCAGGCAGCGCCGACGTAGGGCAACGACCGGCAAGGGCCGGCCAATTTCAGCCACTCGAAAAGGCTCGTTGGTCGTCCCCTTCCGGCTGGACACGAAACACTCGTCGATGTTGATTTGATCCCTGGTTCACCGCTCCGCTTCGCCCGTCGTCTTGCTACGAGAATCAGCGGCCCAACGCGCTGGCTAGCCAGGCGATGCATCGCGGGCCCCAGCACTTCGTTGTGCATTTTCGCGGCGCCACGTCGAAACGCTGCAGCCGAAGCGGCCGTTGAACCAGCGGGAAAACGCGCTCAGCGATGAGAAGCCTACCAGCGTAGCCACTTCAGACAGCGGCCGGTCGCCGCTACTGACATACCGCATCACCTGTTCAACCCGCACCGCATCGACAATCGACAGAAAGCTGTCACCCTGACGGGCGAGGTGGCGATTCACGGTCGTGCGATCCACGCCCAGATGCTGCGCGATCCGGTCGGCCGAGCAGGTGCCAGACGGCAAAAGCGCAATGACCAGTTTCCTGACCTTGTCGGACATGGTTGCGTTGGACTGAAGCAGCATCGAATCCAGATACTGGCGCACCTGCTGCGCCATGACCGGATCGTAAGCTGGAATCGCGGCGTCGAGATCCGCTGCGAGGCACACGATGCCGTCGAAATCCTGGTTGAACTCAACGGGCGCGCCAAATACACGCGTATGCATGGCGAGGCTGGCTGGAGCGCTGTACGTGAGACAGATGGTGCGCGGCTTCCACGCTGCGCCCAGCACCAGGCCAAGCGTCCGATACATGACGCCCAGCATCAACTCCGTTGCCTGGCGCATCGAGCCAGGCATGCCGCCCATGAGGTCTTCCCGGATGATGGCGAGTCCTGCCGTTTCCTCGACGCGCATCACCACCGCTTCGTTCTGCAGGCGCAGATAGTGCGCCATCGATTCGAGCGCGCGGCGCAACGTCGGCTGTTCCCGCATCGCAAAACCGAGAGGGCCAAGGTTGGAGAGGTGGCGGGTCTCGGCCATGCGCAGCGCGAAATCCTCGACGGCAGCGGCCTGGGCGGAGGTTTCCAGCAACCGCGCCACTGCCTCGGCCGGAATCATGATGTCGGGGTTCAGCAACGCAGAACGGTCAATGCCGGCATCACTTAACTGCTGGTAGGGATCAAGGCCCACCGATCGGGCCACTTCGACGTAACTGGTCAGGGCGGCACTGCGAAGCAGATAGGACATATGGTTTTCCCTCGTGCATCAAAATGTAAATTTTTTGCCTCAATCTGTCAAACCGCTTTTTGCCAGTATCCGATACTTGCCTCCAGAGACGCGTGATGACCAACGCGTACGGAAATTCGAGAAGTTCGAGAGGAGGCGAAACAATGAGCAATGAGACGAGCCGCAGCGCGACCCCGGTTTGCGATCAGCTGCGCGCAACCGGCAACTGGAATCCCGCCTGGGATGCGATTGCAGAACTCGATCCTGTCTGGGCCGAGAAATTCATGGCGATGGGCATGCACACCGTGATGTCGGGTGTGCTGGAACCGAAGGTGTTCGAGTTCCTCGCCATCGCGGTCGACGCGTCCTGCACGCATATGTATGCGCCGGGCACACGCCGTCACATCCGCCGCGCGCTCGAACTGGGCGCCACCAGGGAAGAAATCGCTGCGGTCTTACAGGCGGTGAGCGTCCTTGGCATTCATTCCTCCAGTCTCGGCGCGCCGATCCTGCTGGAAGAACTGGCCGCCTTCGAGAAGGCAAACGTCGACGCTGCGCAGGCCGGTGCCTGACGTCAGCGCCGTCACTTCATTAATTTTCAAAGAGGAACACAGACCATGCATTTCCTTGACGACTCCCTGCTGCCTGAGAACCAGGAAAAACTCGTGATTCAGGTGGCGCCCTATGGGCCGCAATGGATCCCCGGCGATTCGGACGATATCCCGGTCACGATGGACGAGCAGGTGCAGAAGGCCGTCGACTGCTACAACGCAGGCGCGACCGTGCTGCACGTGCACGTGCGCGAGGAGGACGGCAAGGGCAGCAAGCGTCTGTCGAAGTTCAACGACATGCTTGCCCGTCTGCGCGATGCTGTGCCGAAGATGGTGCTGCAGGTCGGCGGCTCGATCTCATTCGCGCCGGAGAATGAAGGCGAAGCGGCCCAATGGCAAAACGATGACACACGTCACATGCTCGCGGAGTTGAACCCCCGTCCGGATCAGGTCACCGTTGCGATCAACACCAGCCAGATGAACGTGATGGAGTTGATGACCGAGGCCGACATCGCGGGTACCTCGCTCATGAACCCGGCGCTGCAGGCTGCCTATCGCGACATGATCGTGCCGTCCAATCCCTCATGGCACGTCGAACACATCAGGCGTCTCGTCGCCAACGGCATCCAGCCGCAGTTCATGCTGGGGAATCTGACGCAACTCGAAACGGTCGAGCGTCTTATTCGCAACGGTGCGTATAGCGGTCCGCTGAATATCAATTACGTGGCAATTGGCGGCGGCGCGGCCGGGTTGCATCCCGCCGACATGATCGAGTTTGCCCGCCGCACCCCGGAGGGCGCGGTGCTTACGTTCGAAACGCTGAACCGGAACGTGGTGCCGATGAATACGCTGGCGATTGCGCTGGGCCTGCATGTACGGGTCGGTATCGAAGACACGCTGTTCGGCCCGAACGGCGAGCGGGCGACTTCAGTGCAGCAGATCGAGCAGATGGTGCGCATGGCGCGCGAGCTCAATCGCGACATCGCGAGCGGCGAGGATGCCCACCGCATCTATCAGATCGGCACCCAGTGGGGTTCGGTCGACGAGACGCTGGACAAACTGCGCATGGTCCCTAATCGCACGTCCGGCCGGCGCGACGTGCCGGCACGCAAGGTTGCCTGAGCGGGGATAACGGGGCGCAACGCGGCAGCGTATCGCGTTGCGCCTCGCTCTGAACCCTCTCAGGCATGGAGACAGATGATGTTCTGGAAGAAAAACCCCTCTGCGGTTCTGGCATCGCTACTGGTGATCCACCTGCTGGCACACATCGACCGCAATATGCTGCTCGGTTTCTCGCCGCAGATCATTAAAGATCTGGCGCTCAGCAACACGCAATACGGCTTTCTGGTCGGCGCGGTATGGGTGCTGAGCTTCGGCGTGATGGCGATGTTCATGGGCACCCTTGCGGACCGCTTCAGCCGCACCCGGGTCATCGCCGCCGGCGTGCTGATCTGGAGCGCCTGCACGCTGGCCTCGGGCCATGCCCAGAGCTTTGAGCAGATGGTCTTGGCGCGCTTTTTCGTTGCCAGCGGCGAGGCGGCGCTGGTACCTGCCGCGGTGGCCCTGCTGGCTGAACTCTTCTCGGAGAAGCGACGAGGCACGGCACTGGGACTGTTCTTCATGGGGATCCCCATGGGCGTCGGCTGCAGTTTCCTGCTCGCCGGCAGCTTTGGCGCCACGCATGGCTGGCGGACCACGTTCTATGTCCTTGGCATCGTCGGCGTCGCCGTTGCCTTGCCGCTCGCGCTGCTCAAGGAAGACCGTAGCCAGCTCGCACCGCAGGAACGCGGCGCACCGTTCGTAGCCCAGGCGCTCGCGGTGTTGCGCACCGTCGGCAGCAACCGTGCGCTGGGCTTCGTGATCGTTGGTTTCGTACTGGTCCACCTCGTTTTTGCCAGCTTTTCCTTCTCGCAGTTGTGGCTCGTCAACGAACGCGGCATGAACGCGGCTGGCATTGCCACCAGGATCGGCGCGCTACAACTGGTGTTCGGCACGCTGGGCGCGGTGATGGGTGGCGTCATGGGCGATCGTGTGGCGAGCAAACTGCGCGGCGGACACGCCAGCTTCATGGCGCTCCTTGTCGTGATCTGCGCGCCGTTGATGCTGGCCTGTCGTTTCGTCCCGGTCAGTTCGCCGCTGTTCTACATCGGCATGTGCGCGGGATTCTTCCTGCCGCTGGCGGTGTACGGCCCGGGGGCGGCGGCGATCATGAGCATGGCACCCCAGAAAATGCGCTCGACGATCTTCGGATTCACGATGCTGTCGATCAACGTATTCGCCCTTGCCATCGGCACCGTGGTCATCGGGATGGCCGCCGATCATTTCATCAAGGCTGGCGCCACCGCTCCGCTGACGGGTGTCCTGATCGCCACCGACGTGCTGACGATCAGTTCGGCGCTGTTTTTCGCCCTCGCGGCGCGCGCCTCGCGCAGGCAGCGTGCGCTCGCGCTGCAAAACATACAACCTGCGAGGTAATGGAAATGCAAGACCAACGTCGAAATCTGGAAGGGCGTGTCGCCCTCGTCACCGGTGCCGGTCGTGGGATGGGCGGTGCCATCGCCGTTGATCTGGCCCGCGCCGGTGCACGGGTCGCGATCTGCGATATCGACATGCCGGCCCTCGAAGAAACGCGCGCTGCCGTGGAAGCGGCCGGCGCACCGTGTCTGGCGCTGCGCTGCGACGTCTCGTCCAGCAGCGAAGTCGCCAACCTGTTCGCCGCGATCGTCGAGCGTTTTGGGACGCTGCACATTCTCGTCAACAACGCCGCGCTCGTGCCGAACACGCCGATCGATACGGAACGCCGCAACAGGCATTACGCCTATATCACCACGCCCGTGCCGCGGCAATCGCTGGCTTTCACCAGCAGCATCAGCGACGAGGAGTGGCATCGTTACTGGGACGTCAACGTGCACGGCCTCTTTTACTGCACCCGCGAAGCGCTCAGGCTGATGCAGCCGCAGCGCGACGGCAGGATCATCAACATCGCGTCGATTGCGGGCATCTCGGCCATGAGCGCCCATAGCCCGCACTACAGCGCCACCAAGGGCGCGGTGGTCGCCTTCACGAAGTCGGTCGCAGCCGAAGTCGCGGGTGCCAATATCTTCGTCAACGCGATGGCGCCTGGGGGTGTGGCCACTCCCGAATTCACGGAATACTTCGAGGCCGCCGGTGAGGAAAAGCGCAACCAGTTCTGGCAAGTGGTGCCAGCCGGACGCCTGGGCACGATGGAGGAATACGCCTCGATGGTGACCTATCTGGCCGGCGACCACTACCTGGTCGGCCAGGTGATCAGCCCGAATGGCGGCGTAGTGATATGACCGGATGCGCCGCGTGACCTGAAGCGATCACGCCTGAAAATCCTTGCATCGACCTCTTCAGCATCTGCCATAACAATCAGTTGTGCGAATAGGACTGTGAGCGCTTCTGGAGATCGGTCTTTGACAAAAGACGACTGACCGGCGGTAAAAGACCGCAGGCGCCCAATGGCTCGAATGCTGCCGCAGGCGATGTCGGTTCGTGACCCTGCTTTAAAGAATGGACGAACGAAATGAACGGTTTGATGCTGCAAAAGCAGTTGCTGATTTCCTCGCTGATCGTGCATGCCGATCGCCATCATGGGGATACGGAGATCGTGTCGCGGCGGGTAGAGGGTGACATCCATCGCTACACCTTCCGCGACTGTCACCGGCGCGCGCGACAGATGGCCAATGCGCTCACGAGTCTGGGCATCAGGCCGTCCGACCGTGTCGGCACCCTCGCCTGGAACGGTTATCGCCACATGGAGCTGTACTACGGCATATCCGGCATGGGCGCGGTGATGCATACGATCAATCCGCGCCTGCACGCAGACCAGATCGCCTACATCGTCGACCATGCGGAAGATCAGGTCCTGTTCTTCGATCTGACGTTCCTGCCGCTGGTCAAGGCCATTGCCGGCCGCTGCAAGACTGTCAAGGCGTTTGTCGCGATGACCGATCGCGCGCATATGCCGCTGGATACCGGCATTGCCAACCTGCTGTGCTACGAAGATCTGCTCGAGCGCAGCTCGTCGACCTACGTGTGGCCGAATTTTGACGAGGATACCGCCTGTGCGCTGTGCTACACGTCCGGTACCACCGGCAACCCGAAGGGCGTCCTCTACTCGCATCGCTCGTCGCTGCTTCACACCTTCGCTGCCGCACTGCCGGATGCGCTGAACTGCTCGGCGCGCGACGTGATCCTGCCGGTCGTGCCGATGTTCCATGTCAATGCGTGGGGCATTCCGTATGTCGCGTGCATGGTCGGGGCCAAGCTGGTTTTCCCCGGCCCCGGGTTGGACGGCCAAGCGCTCTACGAACTCGTCGAAGCCGAGCAGGTCACCTTCGCGGCTGGCGTGCCGACAGTTTGGCAAGGCCTGCTGACCTGGCTCGAGCAAGGCGGCCTGAACTTCTCGACCCTGAAGCGCACCGTCATAGGCGGCGCAGCCTGCCCGCCCGCAATGCTTCACACGTTCCAGGATGGGTACGGCGTGGAGGTCCTGCACGCATGGGGCATGACCGAACTGAGTCCGCTCGGGACCATCGGCGCGTTGAAAGCAAGGCACCTCGCACTGGGTCCGGAAGACCGTTGCGCCCTGCAATCCAAACAGGGGCGCGCGGTATTTGGCGTCGATATGAAGATCCTCGGTGAGAACGGCCAGGAACTGCCATGGGACGGCGTGAGCTCGGGCGATCTGCTGGTGCGTGGCCCATGGGTGGTGCGCAACTACTTCCGCAATGAAGGTGGCAACCCGCTGCGGATCGATGCCGACGCGCATGGCTGGTTCCCGACCGGCGATATCGCGACCATCGACGCCGACGGCTTCATGCAGATCACCGATCGCAGCAAGGACGTGATCAAGTCCGGCGGCGAGTGGATCAGCTCGATCGAGATCGAGAACCTCGCAGCCGCGCATCCCGCGATAGCGAGCGCGGCCTGCATTGCGGCGAAGCATATGAAGTGGGACGAGCGGCCATTGCTTGTCGCCGTGAAACAGCCCGGTGCACAGCTGACAGCCGAAGAATTGCTGGCGTTCTTCGAAGGAAAGATCGCGAAATGGTGGACGCCGGATGCAGTCGTATTTGTCGATGCGGTGCCGCTTGGCGCTACCGGCAAGGTGCTGAAGAACCAGCTGCGCGAAGCGTTTCAGGACTATCTGTTGCCGTCTTAAGCAAGCAGGTGGCCTGGCGTGTTGAGTATTGAACGTACGTCGGTACGGGTGGATTAAAGCTATAAAACTGGAGACGCAATGAAAGTGAAATGGGCAGCGGCGGCTGCGGTGGCTGCAATGGGAAGCACGGCATACGCACAATCGTCGGTGACGCTGTACGGCGTCGTCGATTCGGGGCTGTTATATCAAAGCACCACGGCGGCCTCGTTCAGTCCGGCGGCGAAGAACCTCGGAGCGGTCTATCGCTACAAGGACGGCGGGATCTACGCGAGCATCTGGGGCATGAAGGGGACCGAGGATATCGGCGGCGGCTATCACGTGAACTTCAAGCTGCAGGGGTCGTTCGACAGCGGCACCGGCAAGTTCGGCCTGGCGGATACGCCGGGCGCGGTGGCCCAGTTCAACCAGTTCGCGACGCTCGGCGTGTCGGGACCGTTCGGTACGGTGAACCTCGGTCGCCAGATCGTGCCGATGGCCTACGCGATGGCCGATACCGACGTGCGGGCGGGCCAGTATTTCGGCAGCATCCTGACGGCATGGCTGGGCATGAACCAGGCCGCAGGCTGGTCCGGCACCAGCACCAACGGACCGATCGGCGCGCTGTACGACAGCAATGCGATCGTCTACGAGTCGCCGACATTCGCCGGCGTGTCCGCAGCGCTCGAATATGCGCCCGGCGGTGTGGCAGGCAGCTTCCAGGGCGGCACGCGCGAGTCCGCCGTGCTCAAATACTCGAACTATGGCCTCAATCTGAGAGCCGTCTACTACAACGGTCACGACACCAATCCCGGACCGACGACGGTGCCCACCGGACTCGCCAACAACCGCCTCTACTACCTCGGGGCGCTGTACACCTATCACGCCTTCTCCATTTCCGCGTCATATACCAACGGCAGGAATCCGGCGCACGCGAATCTGGTCAACCTCGACCTGTATTCGGCCGGCCTCGGCTATCAGTTTTCACCGGCATTCAAGCTCACCAGTGGCGTGTACTACCTGAAGGACAGGAACAGCTCGGCCAACAAATCGCTCGAGGTCGCCGGAGGCGCCGAATACAGTCTGTCCAAGGCCACTTTGCTCTATGGCCAGGTGGGTTGGGTGAACAACCACGGAGATATGACGCAGACGATTACGTACGGCCAGCCCGTCGCGCCTGGCCTCGGGACGACGGCGGTCATGCTCGGGATGCGCCACTACTTCTAGGGATCCTCCGTATTGGGCTCGAAATGAAGACCGCTGGCCGGTGAAGCGTGCCGGCTCGCCCCGCGGTAGCAGAACAGCGATTCCAACGGGGATCCCACAAGACTCAGGAAGACTGGAGAAAGCAATGAAGGTAATCAGGGCACTCAAACTGGCGGTCGGCGCACTGATCGTGACGACATGGATCAATGCATGGTCCCAGCCTGGCGAATCGGGCAGTGGGCCAGCGTCAACCGTCATGGCGTCGCCGGGCAGCGGCGCTTCGGCGAGTTCCAGACAGGCTGATCGCGCGCTCGGCAGGAAGGTACGCGCTGCGCTCATGAAGGACAAGGAGATCAGTGCTTCGAACATCAGTGTCCGTGCGAGAGGTGGCGCGGTGACGCTGTTTGGCACGGTGCCCGATGCAGCGCAGATCGACAGGGCGGCCGGGGTTGCCGAAACCGTGCCGGGCGTGACAACCGTGAAAAACAATCTGACACTCAAACGCGTATTCGGCCAGTAAGTGGTCCTCGTCAGTAAGTCCGGGCCGCTGCCAGGCTTGCACCGAAGCGACACCGCTCTGCCTACGACATCAGTCTGCCGGCGCATCTGGTTGGCGGACGGCGCAAATGGATCGATTGCGCAGATGAGCCCGGTTTCGTCGAAGGGGTGACGGCATTCGTCGGGAGGCAAAACACCCAACGTCGACCGAGCGTGCCGCACCGTTCTTGAGCTTTAGCGAATAGACGAACCGACAGAAAAGTGCTGCTGTCGGTAACGCCCTACCTTGAACGGATCTCGGCAGCACAGAGGTCGCGCTGATGTGTGGCAATCTGCCATGTGTTTCCCCACGGATCTCTTACCATCGCTCGCCTGTCGCCGTAGGGCATGTCGGTCGGAACTTCGAGTGAGATCGCATTCGCCGCAATCGCTCGCTGGTAGGTCGAATCGGCGTCCTCGACGTAGACATACAGAAATGCCGGCATCGGATCGCGAAGGCCGTCTCCGCCGCTAACCATCACGACGGAATCGCCGATCATGATTTCGGCAGGCCGCCCGTGACGGAATTCGCCCTGTGCCTGAAACACCATCTTGATGAATGTGATCAGGTTTTCCGGATCCCGTACGACGATTCGGGGCGTGACGGTATGCCATCCATCGGGCTGAAATTTAGCCATGTCGGGCAGCCTCGGAAGAGATTCGCAAGGGCATTGTCCTCCGAGCGCCGGATGGTCGCAAAGGGGGGCGAACTCGGCCGAATCGGCATCCGGCTCGGTTCGGCCATGACCCGGCATTCGTCGAAAACGCGCCACTGGCCGTTTGTCGCGCACGAGGAGACCGTCAAGGTAAGCGGTTATGTCCCAGAATCGGGGACCGTCAGAATCTCCTTGACACGCTCGCTCCACCGGTCCTCACCGCGCTCCACTGCATAGGATTCGTTGAGCAGCCACTGGACGTCCGAGACCAGGATCATTTGGTTCTTTCTAAGTTCTTCACGGACAGAGCCCAAAGCACCCTTCGGGTTTGCGCTTTCTTGGATTGCACAGTCAATCCACTCGACACACTCGGCTATATGTCGACGCGCACTGACAAACGCAATGACTGCATCGGGCGTAGGCAAGACTTGCGTATTGACGCGATCGAGCAGATCCAAAATCTGCATAAAGTGAAATCGGCGGTAGTCGCTCGCGAAGTATTTGCATCCACCATCGGCACCCTGCACTTCCTTGTTGGCGGTTTGGACAAGCCCGAGACCCAGGAGAGCGATTTGAGCAGTTGAGCGAAAGCTCGCCGCCGCATCACGGCGCGCCTGCCTCCTTGCGGCAGTGATCTGAAAGGCTGGAACTGCAATCGCAATGAACATAGCGATGATCGTTCCTACTGCCTGGACCCAAGCTGCAAGGCCTGGATGAGCTTCAACCCAAGCAAGGATGTATGCCATGCGTGAACTCCCGATATTGCATTTGGCGCGATGATACGAACCACGCTCGCAGCTACGGCAGGGATGTCAATCCGTGGGTTTGGATAGTCGAAATCAGGAAGGTCGGCCCATGACATCAAATGCCGTCAACCAACTGGTCATCGAACTCTATGGGATATGGTTCATGGGCCAGCAGCACGCCGCTCTTGAACTGACTTTCATAGTCCGGAAGCAGTTTGCGCACTACCGTGACTATCCGGTCTTCGACAACTGTCCGACCAACGCCCGGCAAAGCGTCATAACGGTCAAGTAGATTGTCCGGAAAACGAAGCGAAATGTATGGCGTTCCTTTCCCGCGTGGGTCGCGAATGACCAAGACTTTTATTTTGCCGTCAGTTGCAGCCCTTTCGCTATAGCCCGCGTTTCCATCAAGCACCGCGGTCACCGCCTGAGCGATTCGTATCAGCGCGTCCCGTGTTAGTTGATAAGTAGGCGTCGCAATCTCCCTCAGGGTTGGCGAGGAATCGTAGCATGCAGTACCTGATCGATTGCCATCTTGCCCGAGGGCGCGGCGCGCACATCAGTGACTGCGGCACATACCGGTAGCCGATGGTCGAGCGATGAACGACCGCTCACGATCGCTCTATGGGCATTCATGGCAACGGTGCGAAGGACGGCTCCGGGTCGACTTGCGACGATCCTCCGCTGCGGGCCGGCAAGCGGTTCCATCGAACTATTGCATCGACCGGTTGAATCCGCCGTCGAACTGGGACGTTCAAAGTTGCTTTGCCCCTTCACGTGGGTGATGGTTCAGAGGGTGGAATGACAAACCCAAGGCCCGCCAGATATAGCCGCTCACTCCTGCTGTAGCAATTCTGTAGCAAACCAAAATTCACCCCGCGGTACCGCGCCCATAGCCCCACGCGGCAACAATCGACCGATATCCGAACGTTGCGATATGACAGCGCCTCTTCATCCAAAAAAACCGTCTTATTTTCGCTCGAAATCTGTCACCATTTCATGCGACACCGACCGTGAGCGTAGCGTTGGTCCTGCATTGCGGAAGCGTGTCCTAACGGGAGAGTCCTGATGAGCAAGAAGTCCGAAACGAGCGGTAAGAGCGGCGCGAATGAGTCGACCGCTGCGACGCTGGCCGCGCTGGCGAATTACATCAGTGAGTTCGTCATCAATGGGACGCTCGACACCAGATGCGCCGCGAAACTAGTTAAGCGCCTGAGAAAGGAAGCCGAAACCATTTTGGAAAATGGAAGCGCGACAAAGCTGGCACAAAAGGATCTGAAGAAAGCGTTCGACACGGTTGACGCTGCAGTCCAAGACCACGATGCGAAACTGCTGGTCACAGCCAACGCAGCACTACGTACAGCAGACGAGGAGAAAAAGGCGGAAAAGTAGCACTGAAGACTCGCACGCCTTGACGCTGTAGTTGCTGCGTCCTCCGCCAAAAGCTGTCTCTCGCGCAGGAGCGTCCGCGTGACTGCTGGTGCTGATCGGAGATTCGGCGAAGTGTCAAAAGGTCTCTTGCGACAAGCCGAGCTACACAAAGCGGTTCGCCGGCGCGTACGGCTCGAAGTATCGATCCATCACGCCGATGCACGCATTCAGGCTATGTCCGGCGCATGAATGGCAATGTAGGCGTTTCATGTCTCACCAGCCCGCCCCGCGCCCTCATCCAAACCGAACACAATAAGCAGGCGGCAAATGCGCTGAAATCAAATGCCAGCTTTCGCCGCCGTCGTCGGACGTCCATAGCGCGCCGGTGGTCGACGCCATTGCGAGGCGCGTGCCGGAGTCATCTACAGCGAGCCCGTGCCGATACACGAGGTCATACGCCGGTGCAGGCGGCAACCCGTCCGAGAAACGCTCGAACGTGCGGCCGCCGTCGCGTGTGCGCGTGACGACGAACTGGCCGTCCACCGGGATCCGGCACTGGTCTTTCACGGCGGGCACAAACCACGCGGTGTCCGGCTCGCGCGGATGCACGGCAACCGCGAAGCCGAAGCTCGATGGCTGCGCTTCGATCCGCTGCCAGTGCGCCGCGCCATCGGTCGAGCGGAAGATCGCGCAGTGATGCTGCGCCCACAGCGCATCTGGATTTGCGGCGCATTGCACGACGCGGTGCGGGTCTTGCACGTTGGCATCGCCGCGCCGCTCCGGCGGCATGTAGTCGGCCTCCATGCCTTCGGCACTAACGCACCAGGTCGCGCCGCCGTCGGCGGTTTGCCAGACGCCGCCACACGACACGCCGATCGTCACGTGCCGGCTGTCGCGCGGATCGACCATCACGGAATGGATGCCCGGCGCGTCGTAGCCGCCTCCGAACCATTCTCGGCGCTCCGGGCGATCCCACAGCGCCCGGTTGAGCAGCCATGTGTCGCCGCCGTCGTCGGAACGGAAGAGCCCGCCGGGAATCGTGCCGGCCCACAGGACGCCCGGCTCGTCCGGGCCGCCGGTTTCAAGCGACCAGATTTGCTGGAGCGTCCAGGGAGGAGCCGGCGGGCTGGGCACGGCCGCGCTCGCATTGTCCGCGCTCGTGTCCGCGCCGTCACCGGTATGCGTCTCGTCGGCAGGCTGCGGCGGGTAGACGGGGACCGCGCACTCTTCCCAAGCCTCTATGCCCGCGCGCCGGCGATGCAGCTTCACGCCGAAGTGGCCTAGATTGAGCGCGGCATACAGCGAACCGTCGCGCGGATCAGGCAGCACCATGCTCACCGGCTCGCCGACGAAATACGGCTCACCGAGCGTCCAGCCGCCCTCGCCGTCGGCTTGCAGAACGAACAATCCCTTGCGGGTTGCAAGAAGCAATCGATCGCTCATGTGGAGTGTCTCCTGTCGACCAGAGTTGGCGCTTTAGCGCTTACTCTGGTCCCATGCAAAGCTCGAGTAAGAGTGGAACCTTCTTATCCGCCCGACAACGCCTGTATGACGTAAACCCGGCTTTCCTCGCCGAGCGCATCGGACAGATGTTGTCGGTCGCGCACCGGCCGGCCGTCGACAAACACGGCGAGATGTCTTCGCAGTGAGCCCTGATCGTCAAGGATGTAGCCGCGCAGTCGAGGTTGCGCGGCGAAGACGGCCTTCAGTGCTTCGCCGAGCGTGCGCGCGTCGATCTCGCGCTCGGGCGTTGCGATATGCCGTTGAATCGAAGCAGCGAAGAAGATGTGCGCCATGGCGGGGTAGCCGAGCGGGAATGGCCTGTTCGTCGATTCTGCAGTTTAGACGATCCGCTGGGTGCTTCGGGGCATCGCCATACAACAGACGACAGGTTGCGCCTCCGAAGCGGCCGTTGCGGTGTCGCGAGTCCGAAAGGCGGCTCGGGGTCGCGTGCCGCCGAAAGCAGTCTTGCGAGGTTCAAGCTGCGCAGCCCAATGCATGAGGCGGCACGCGGCCAACAGCCGCCCTTGCCACAGAACGCGCGAAGGTCGGCTTACGCCTCGGACAGCGACGTTCAATTTCCGTGCGCGGCGATGCGTAAAAACCACGCATTTTTCGCTCGTCGCCACGGCACAGCATCATTTCACATCGCCGAGCGCATCGAGCATCATTGACCAGATACAAACGTCCGCCGGTTGCCCGAATCGTTGCAGCCCGCGCTCTCGAGTCTCGCGATCGATTTCGCGCGGCCTGCAAGCGTCATTACTGGCCGGTTGCGCTCTTCACCGCGCATTGCCCGACGATACTCTCCCCGTCACTGAATTTGAACGTGACGGGAACCGTCGAACCGACCGTCAGCGGCTTCTTTTCCTTCTCGAACATCACGTGATAGCCGCCCGGCGCGAATGCGAGTGTCCCGTTGGCCGGGACGGTCACTTTGTCGACCATGACCATCTTCGACGTGCTCCCGGTAGTCTGCGTCTGATGCAGCATGGACATCCCGAACGCATCGGTGCTAACACCTTCGAGATCGACGGGCTTGTCACCCATGTTCATCAGCTTGAAGTAGCCGCCGGACGGCACATCGCCCGGCATCGAGCGGATCCAGCAGTCGGACACCATCATGGCGCCCGACGAAGCGGCGAAAGCGGTTAGCGAAGCAGCCGCGAGCGGCAGCGCGATAGCCAGGCGGAAGAAGGGGTGGTGCATGGCATAACCTCCTGTTCTACGTTAATGAAAATGTGATGGGTTGGCGGGACGTACGTCGCGGCACCCGGGCGCCGCTCGATCGTCATATCGGTCGCATGTCTACATGGTCGCTCCGCTATCCGCCCGTCGGCGACGTATGGCCCAGCACCGCAGCCAGCGCAAGTACGGCGAGCATGACGATCGCTTCAACAGAGAGAACGCCGTCGAAGCGGCGTTGCGCGGCAGGGTAATCCGGATCGTTCCGCTCGGCAAGCACGAGCAGATCGGGCAGAATCGCCATCCGGTTCCAGCCGCCGAGCAATGTCACGAGGACCACACATGCAAGCTTTGCGGCGAGCAACCGGCCCCAGTGTGTGCGCAGCAGCGGCGCGCTGGCCTGCGCCGTGTCCTGAACGGCGTTGTAGAAACCGGTGACGAGAACAAACACGAGCGCAGCCGTCGCCAGATGAGACAGCGCCGAGCAGAACGCAGCCCTCCGGCCGGGCGGACGGCCTGGTTCGCGTTCGAGTCGGCGCAACAGGATCGCGGCGACGATGACACTGCCGGCCCAAAGCGCAGTCGCGGAAAGATGGACGACGTGAATCGCCTCACGCCACGAGAAGTCGCCGGAGTCGGCCGCATGGCTCGCGGCTGCCTTGCCCGCGACCCACAGGACGAACCCCGCAGCAAAGAGCGCTGAGCCGCGCTCTTTCTTGAGGCCACTCAATGCCGCGAGCAGCGCGCCGGCAACGCCGATCGACCATGCCTTACCGAAGTGGGACTGCGTCAGTACTGGGGCGATAGCCGAACCAGCTTCACCGAGCGGCGAACCGCTCATGATTGCGGCCTGAAGCCAGAGGTACGCCAGGGCGGTGAGAGCGAGTGCGACTGACGCGACGGTCCGCCAGACTCGCGTCGTGTCTTGCCCTGGCAATCCGCTACGCGCGCCCAGGACGCCGCATGCAAGAGCGCCGGTAGCGACGGCAAACAGAATGTCCTGCATCGCGGCCAGTGCAATCTGGGCGACGACGAGCGGATCCACCGTTACTTCACCGTGAACGTGTAATGCCCCTGGGTGCGATGGCCGTCGTCGGCAACGGCGACCCACGAGACGGTATAGGCGCCCGGCACGAGGGGATTTAGCCCTACCGACATGTGCTTCCTGTTCGACGGGTCAACCGCAGCTTTGCCGCTCGTCACGGACTTGCCTCGCGAGTCGGTGACGGCGATCGAGCTGAAGGCGGGCTCCAGACCATCGTCGAAATCGATCGCCACGTCCTTCTGCGAGGTCGTGACGGTCGCACCGGCCCCCGGCGCCTCCTGGGTCGGGTAGGCGTGCGCCTGCGCGAGATTGCAGCCGGCGATCATCAGCGCGGCGATGGCCGCGCGTGCAATCGTGTGCAGTTTCATGAGAGGACTCCTTACACGTTAGAACAGCGGCTTGCCGAGTGTTTTCGGCGCAATATCGTCGAAGAAAAGATGGGCCTGTACCAGGATGCCCACATGCGAACCGCTCGCGCTGTTGATTGGTATCTGGGCTTCGACACCGAACTGGCCATAGCGGTTGATCCAGATGAACCCTGGATTGATTGTGCCAGTGGTTTGGCCCTGACTTCTCGATAGCGGAAACTCGACGATGGGAACAATGTTCGAGAGCGGCTGCGGCAAGCCGAAATCATGCACCTGCTGCTGCAGATAGGGCAGGCTGTACTGGACCGTGAAACCGTAGTCGAAAGAATTGGGCTGGCCGGCCCCGGTGGTCAACGAAGGCCCAGCTTCGGCGGTAATGGCAACGGGTCGGAGATAGGCCAGTGAGTCAGGCAGATCGCCCATACCCTTGCCCACGTAGATCGTCGGCGAGATGGTCGAAAAGCTGTCCGCAATTGCGTGGCTGCCGGTTCCACCCAATTCCGCATGCACCCCGACTGAAGTCATGAATTCGTGCGGGGCGTTCACATACAGCAGATACTTCAGGCCGACTCCAAAGTTATCGAACCCGCGCGCAGTCGGATTGTTCTGCATCACGTAAGCGCCGTCGACGGACAGGGCAAGCCTTGACGTGATCAGCTTGTCGTATTCGAAGCTGAACGTATTGATGCTTTGATCGCCGTTGTCTCCAGGAACACGCAGATGCCCGTATTCGAAGTTAGCTTCATCGCCGACACCTGGATCATCGACAGCCAACGTTGACGGAAAGACGCGGTCGCCCGCGATGGCATGGGCAGCGGCTGGCGATGAGGCGAGCAGGAGCGCAGTTGCGGCGAACGAGATCGATGCCGTGGCGAAGAAGGGTTTCCCATGGCGCAAGGTATTGGCATTCATGTTTCATCCATTGATTGAGGTCGTCATCGCGCCGCCGCGTGTCTGTGAAGAGACACGACGACGCCTGGCGATGCGTTCGTGCACGGCATCGCCACCAGGGCTCAATTCAGGATGAAACGGGGGGCGCGCGCGGCTGGGCGGATGCCAGCGGTTCGACGCGACGGATGCTCTCGAACCGCGTCGCAACGCGATGCTGGATGGCCCAGACCGTGACCGCAAATTCAGGCCGGACGCTCGGCAGCACGGGCATGTGCGCAATCAGGTTGCAGTAGCCGCAAGCATGCCAGTGAGCAGCCAGCGAGTGGGAGGTGTCCTCGTTGCCCGGCGGATTGCCTGGAGTCGAATGTGCGGAGCAGAGCGAGGCTGAAGGAAGCCCAGCCTCGTTGCGGTCAGCCAGTGCCTGCGAAACCGTCGGCGCGAGCGTTGCCATCAGGATTGCCAGCAATCCCAGATAGGAGCCCAATTTCCGGCAGAAGCAGCTCAGCATAAGGCCGACGATTCGATATTGGTCTGGTGAAGGTGAATGCGGCGCATTATGCCATGTGTTACTTGCAGGCATCGACCTGTGACAGCTTGCCGTGTTGCCAGAAGTCTCAAGTCGGCCATATACGGACCTTCGGCCCCAAAGTGCAAATTGGTGACAATCGATTCGGCGCGATAGTATTCGCACAAGAAGTAAGCCTCGCGAATCCTTTGACCGGAAGCCGTTCCCAATGAACATCGCCTTTTCCGATACAACCGAGTCCGACGCCGACACGCTGGTCGCCATTCGTATCGCCGCGATGCGCGAGAGTCTGGAGCGCATCGGTCGTTTCGACCCGCAGCGTGCCCGCGAGCGCTTCCTCGCGTCATTCGACCCTGCGCGGTGTCGATTCATAGAGGTCGATGGCGTTCGGTCGGGCTTTATCCTCATCCGCCCACAGGCAGACTACTGGCTACTGGACCACCTTTACATTCTGCCGGCGCACCAAGGGAAAGGAATCGGCGCAGCCGTCTTGCGGGACGTCTTCGCGAACGCCGACGCGCAACGCATGCCAATCCGCCTCGGTGCTCTACGCGGCAGTGATTCAAACCGCTTCTACCAGCGGTACGGATTTGTACAGACTGACGAAGGAGAATGGGATATCTACTATGTGCGTCAGCCAATCGAAACACAGGAAGAAAGCTAGGGCCTGTTCACGCTAATAACGGGCTTGCGCTGGCCGCCAGAAGGGCCGAGCGCAAGGATTGCGACGCAGCGAATACTCGACGTATTCGCAAGGAGCATGACGCGGCGATCGGCCCTTCTGGCGGCCAGCGCAAGCCCGTTATTAGCGTGAACAGGCCCTAGGCTGCTGCACAGCAAGCGAGATCGCCCGGGCGTCCGCTGCGTCGTTCTTGTTTCGGATGTTGAATGCCTTCACGAATTCTCCTGGCATCAACTTGACTTGATGGCCCATCTTCACCAGTGTCCGCGCCCAGTGGTGCGCACCACCGCACGCTTCCCATGCCGATAAGGCAAGGCAACCGGTTCGCAAAATGTTCGAGTAACGCCGCACGTTTGATTGGTTTGCTCACGATCTCGCCCGTGTCCTCGTCCACGTAGTGCACCTGGAAGACCGTCTTTGCAATATCGATTCCAACTGGCGTCAACTTCATCCCGGCCTCTCCGGTTTGCCTTTGAACATCCACATAATCTTGCACCATGAGCATGCCCATGCCATAGGCCCGTGAAAGTCGACCTTGGTTACCTGCGAAATTCCTACCATTTCCCCAAGGCGGAGGCGCCCATACCATTTTTCTCAAAAGTTGGAGCCTCCACCAAATCCGGGGCGGTTCAGTTTGGAGCGTTGCTCCAAAAATGCGGACTTTTTGTATGTCGATACCTATCGCCCCATCCCCAGTAGTGTTTTCACCCATATCGTTAAGTTCCGATATATGATTCGTTCTGTAGCGATGCATGTCGCGCACGCCATGCGGCGTGCCGGTTGCCGAATCACCTGAAAACCATCCACATGACGCCCGATTTCGACGCGATCCACAAAGCGCTGGCCAACCCGGTCCGCCGGGAGATTCTCGGCTGGCTGCGTGAGCCGTACGCGCATTTTGCCGATCAGGAGTTGCCGCTCGACCACGGCGTGTGCGCGGGCAAGATCGACTCGCGCTGTGGCCTGTCGCAGTCCACCGTGTCGGCGCACCTGGCCGCGTTGCAGCGCGCGGGGCTCGTCACGTCGAAACGGGTTGGTCAATGGGTGTTTTTCAAACGCAACGAGCCCGTCATTCAGGCGTTCCTCGAATACATGAACGCGAAGCTCTGAGCGCCGCATTCGCATCGCCGCGCTTCTTTTTTCACGCAGTTTTTTGAGGCTCGGGCCTTGCCCGCCGCCAAAGGTGAACTTTTATGCCGACTCTTTTCGATCCGCTGCAAATTGGCGATATCACGCTGCCGAACCGCATCATCATGGCGCCGCTCACGCGTCAGCGCGCCGAGGAAATCCGCGTGCCGAACGCGTTGATGGCGCGCTACTACGCCGAGCGCGCGAGCGCCGGTCTGATCCTCAGCGAAGCGACATCGGTCACGCCGCAAGGCGTCGGCTACGCCGAGACGCCGGGCATCTGGTCGCAGGTGCAGGTCGAAGGCTGGAAGCTCGTCACGCGGGCCGTGCACGACGCGGGCGGCAAGATCTTCCTGCAGCTCTGGCACGTCGGCCGTATTTCGGATCCGGTGTTCCTGAACGGCGAGCTGCCGGTCGCGCCGAGCGCGCTCGCGGCGGGTGGTCACGTGAGCCTCGTGCGTCCCGAGCGTCCGTTCGTGACGCCGCGCGCGCTCGAACTCGATGAAATCGCTGGTGTCGTCGAAGCGTTCCGCAAGGGCGCGGAAAACGCCAAGGCCGCGGGCTTCGATGGCGTCGAAGTGCACGGCGCGAACGGCTATCTGCTCGACCAGTTCCTGCAGGACAGCACCAACAAGCGTACCGATGCCTACGGCGGCCCGATCGAAAACCGCGCGCGTCTGCTGCTCGAAGTCACCGACGCGTGCATCAGCGTGTGGGGCGCAAACCGCGTCGGCGTGCATCTCGCGCCGCGCCGCGACGCGCACACGATGGGCGATTCCGATCCGGCCGCAACGTTCGGCTATGTCGCGCGCGAACTCGGCAAGCGCAAGATCGCGTTTATCGCGGCACGTGAAGCGCTCGGCGACGACCGCCTCGGCCCGCAGTTGAAGGAAGCGTTCGGCGGCCCGTATATCGCGAACGAGAAGTTCACCAGGGAAAGCGCGCAGCAGGTGCTCGACTCCGGTGAAGCGGATGCGGTGGCCTGGGGTCAGCTGTACATCGCGAATCCGGATCTGGTGCGCCGCTTCGCTGAAGATGCGCCGCTGAACAAGCCGGTCCCGGCGACGTACTATGCGCGCGGCGAAGTCGGCTACACCGATTATCCGGCGCTCGAAACGGTGTAATCGGTAGCGACAGCGGGCTCATGTCCGCTGTATGAAATGACAAAGCAGCGGGCGTGACTGAATTCCAGTCACGCCCGCCGCTTTTTGTGCGCTAGACAAGCTCGCGCCGCATAAACACCCGTTTCGATTCATCGAGTCCGCGCGCGATATGCGCGTCGCGCCGAGCGAGCAACGCCGCGTCGAGCTCAGACGGGTCGAGATCGCGAAACCCGAGCCGCCGGTAATACGGCGCATTCCACGGCACGTCGCGATACGTCGACAGCACCAGCTGTGTCAATTGTCGCGCGCGCGCGATTCGCGCGACCTCTTCGATCAATGCCGCGCCGATGCGCCTGCCCGCGTGCGAGCTCAGCACATCGAGTTCCTGAACGTAGATGCGCGTCGGCTGCGGCTCGAACATCACGAAGCCCGCGCAGATCGTCTGCTGGTCGAGCGCGACGATGATCTCGCGCGCTTTGATCTTGCGCTCGACGACCTCGCGCGCCATAGGCGGCGCGTCGGCAATCCCGGTCATGCCGACGCTGACGAAACGCAGGCCCGCTTCGAATTCGATGGCACGAATCGTTTCGGCATCGTGCAAAGCGGCAAATCGGAAGGTGATGGCGGAATCGTGCGACATGGCGTTGCGTCCGATGAAGACCGCCCGAGTTTGACATCGGCACCGCAACATCGACAAGCGGCATATGGCATAAACTCGCGCAAGCGCCCTGCACGCACGCTCGCGGGACTACACTCATCACATCCGAACGCCACCCGGGGCCACGCCAAGATGAACCTGATGAACGTGCTGCAGATCGCGCTGCACCTCGACCAGCACCTGAGCGCGCTGATCGTGCAGTTCGGCACGGCAATCTACGCACTGCTGTTTGTCGTCGTGTTCGTCGAATACGGTTTTCTGCCGCTGTTCTTTCTGCCCGGCGATCCGCTGATCTTCATCTGCGGCGCGCTCGCGGCCACCGGCGCGTTGAACGTGTGGATCATCGCGCCCGTGCTGTTGGTCGCGACGGTGGCCGGCAGCAGCGTCGGGTACGCGATCGGCCATGCGGTCGGCGACAAAGTCTATACCCGCAACTACTACTGGCTCAATCGCGATGCGCTGCGCCGCGCCCACGTGTTCAGCGAGACGCGCGGCCGCCTGACCTTCCTGCTGTCGCCGTTCATCGCCGTGGTGCGCACGTTCGCGCCGTTCGCCGCGGGCGTGTCGCGCATGACGTTCTCGCGCTTCGTCACGTTCGTCACCGCGGGCGCGGCGCTGTGGGTGGTCTCGCTGGTCGCTGGCGGCTATCTGTTCGGCAACGTGCCGGTGGTGCGCGAGCATCTGAGTTCGCTGGTGTTGCTGGGCCTCGCGCTCGGCGGTGCGATGCTCGTCGGCGGAGCGGTATGGCGCTTTTTCAACCGGCGCATGCGGGCGCGCTGAGGCCATCGTGGCGACGTTTCGGCGTACGGCTCCCACCACCTCAAAACTTGACCCGGGCGAGATACGAAGGTAACCTTATCAGGAAACCTTCACATCATGTCATCGCACGAGTTCACCGCATGACCCAATCCCCTCCCGCAGTTACGCCGGAAGAACTTCATACGCTCGCCGAAGATCTGCGCGTGCTGGCGGGCAAGCTGCGCCGGCGTCTGCGCGAAGAGTCGCATGTCGGCGACTTCACGCCGTCGCAGGTGCAGGTGCTGAACTTGCTGGAACGCGAAGGCCCGGCCACCGTCACCTCGCTCGCGCGTGCGCACGGCATGCGGCCGCAGTCGATGGGAGAAACGCTCGCGGTACTGAAAGCCGCGGGGCTCGTCAGCGGCACGCCCGATCCTAACGATGGACGGCAGACGGTTCTGTCGCTGACACCCTCCTTTCGCAAGAAGGTCAAGGCAAGCCGCGCGGCACGCGAAGACTGGCTGTACCGCACGATTCAAACGCGTTTCACGGCAGCCGAACAGCAACAACTCGCGACGGGCGTCGATCTGCTGAAACGCCTCGTCGATTTGTAACTCGCGATTCGCGCACACGCGTCTCGGCACTCGCAGGAGCACTCCATGGCACTCACTACTCTCGACGCCAAAACCGCACTGGTCGTCGTCGACCTGCAGCGCGGCATCGTCGCGCTGCCCACCGCCCCCCATCCGGCCAGCGAAATCGTCGAACGCTCGGTTACGCTGCTCGACGCGTTCCGCCGCCACGGCCTGCCCGTCGTGCTCGTGAACGTCACCGCCGGCGCACCGGGCCGCACCGACCAGGGTCGCCACTCCGCCGACTTCCCGCCCGGCTTCGCCGACCTTCTGCCCGAACTGAAGCAGCAGCCGTCGGACCATCTGGTCACGAAGCGCACGTGGGGCGCCTTCACGAACACGGACCTGGCCGCGTATCTGCAACAGCAAGGCGTCACGCAAGTGGTGCTCGTCGGTATCGCGACCAGCATCGGCGTCGAATCGACCGCGCGCTTCGCGAGCGAGGCGGGCCTGAACGTCGCGCTCGTCGTCGACGCGATGACCGATCTGAACGCCGACGCGCACACCAACAGCATCACGCGCATCTTCCCGCGCCTCGGCGAAACCGGCACGACGCGGGAAGTGCTCGATCTGCTCGAACGTTCGCGTGCTTAAAGCCTGAATTGAAGCGGTCCGCTACCCGCATGCGGCCCACCCCGCGTTGAGGAAACCCCTGCCGTGAGCACCACGTTCCGTTCGCTGCGCATATTCAACTATCGTGTCTGGGCGAGCGGCGCGATCGTCTCGAACATCGGCACATGGATGCAGCGCACGGCGCAGGACTGGCTCGTGCTCACCGAGCTTACGCATCACAACGCGACGGCGGTGGGCATCGTGATGTCGCTGCAGTTCGGACCGCAGATGCTGTTGCTGCCGCTCACCGGCTACGCGGCCGATCACTTCAACCGCCGCAAGCTGCTGTTCGCGACCCAGGCGGCAATGGGTACGCTGGCGCTCGCGCTCGGTCTGCTCACGGTCACGGGGCTCGTGCAGCTATGGCAGGTCTACGTATTCGCGGGCCTGCTCGGCTGCGTGACCGCGTTCGATTCCCCCGCACGCCAAACCTTCGTATCCGACCTCGTCGGCGAACGCGATCTCGCGAATGCCGTCGCGCTGAACTCCACGTCGTTCAACGCCGCGCGCATGCTCGGGCCAGCGGTCGCGGGTCTGTTGATCGCGTCGGTGGGCAGTGGCTGGGTGTTTCTGATCAACGCGCTTTCGTTCGTCGCCGTGCTCGGTGCACTGCGCATGCTGCGGCTGGACCAGTTACATATCAAGCCGCGCAATGTGCGCTCGCGCGGCAGCTTCGTCGAAGGCTTCAAATATGTCTGGACACGCCCCGATCTGAAGGCGGCGCTCCTCATGCTGTTCCTGATCGGCACCTTCGGCCTGAACTTCCCGATCTTCATCTCGACGATGTCCGTCACCGCGTTCCGTGCGGGCGCGGGCGAGTACGGCGTGCTCAGCTCGACGATGGCGATTGGCTCGGTCACCGGCGCTCTGCTCGCTGCGCGCCGCGCGCGGCCCACCATGGGGCTGCTGCTCGGCGCCGGCGCGATGTTCGGCGTCGGCTGCACGGCAGCTGCGCTGATGCCGAACTACGTGCTGTTCGGCATCGTGCTGATCGCGATCGGCGTGTCGACGCAGACCTTCACCACCTCGACCAATAGCCTCGTGCAACTGACCACCGAACCGGCCATGCGCGGCCGCGTGATCGCGATCCTGCTCGCGATCGCGCTCGGCGGCACACCGCTCGGCGCGCCGGTGGTCGGCTGGGTCGCCGACCGTTTCGGGCCGCGCTGGGCGCTCGGCGTCGGCGCTGCATCGGGCTTCGGCGCCGCGCTCGTCGGACTTGCCTATCTGATGCGATACCGGCAACTGCGTTTCTATCGCGAAGGCTGGCGCCTGCGTTACAGCATCGAAGATCCGCGGCCCGTCACGGCCACCGCGGTCATTCCCGACTCCGTCACGACGGTTCAGCGTAGCGAGCTGGACGAGGCGGAAGAGCATACGGCTTCGAGCGTGTAAAAGCGCAAGCGTGTGAGCACCGGATCCAGGCAGGCGCCGCTCAGAGTCCGCCCGCGCCGCGCGTCGCCAGTGCACACGGTCCGTGCGTCAGCTGCTCCCGGAGAAACTCGATGCACACCTGAATCCGCGCCGACGACGACAAGCGCTCGGCCGTCGCCGCCCACACTCCCGTATCCCTCCTTCGCCCGCTGCACGACGATGTCGCTCAGATTCGACGCGACCGTGCCCGTCACCTTCACGCTCCTTTCGCCATGCGGCCCGCTCAGGCGCCAGACCCCGAAGCGGTCGTCGCGGCCGCGAAACAGTGGGGCAAGGGGCAGTCGTTTGAAGCCGGTTTGAATGCAATGCCCGGCGCACTCAGGCCGTGGTTAACCCGGAGTGCGCCGCGGCAGCTCGTGACACACGTCGATCCATCCCGTTGTGCCGCACCGCGCCAACGAGACCAGGAAAATCCTGGCTTGCGCGGCGCCCGTTTAAGGGCGCCAATGATTCAGCCGTAGAAGCTGACAAAAACATTTCCCATTCAGGAGGCGTCATGCAAACGAACGCATCGGCAAGCAGCGGGCATAGCTCGCAGGCGCGCAAGGCTACCGCCAGCGGCTGGATCGGCTCGGCACTCGAGTACTACGATTTCTTCATCTATGCGCAGGCCGCCGCCCTGATCTTTCCTCAGCTGTTCTTCCCTTCCGGTAATCCCAAGATCGCGATCGTCGCATCGCTCGCAACCTACGGCGTCGGCTACGTCGCGCGGCCGATCGGCGCGGTCGTGCTCGGGCACTGGGGCGATACACACGGGCGCAAGAACGTACTGCTCGTCTGCATGTTCCTGATGGGTCTGTCGACGATGGCGGTGGGTCTGCTGCCGACCTATCAGCACGTCGGCTTTCTCGCGCCGGTGCTGCTCGTCGTGCTGCGACTGATCCAGGGTTTCGCGGTCGCTGGTGAAATCTCGGGCGCCAGTTCGATGATCCTCGAACACGCGCCATTCGGGCGACGCGGCTTTTACGCGAGCTTCACGCTGCAAGGCGTGCAGGCCGGCCAGATTCTGGCCGCCGCGGTCTTCCTGCCGCTCGCCTATTTCATGAACGACGCCTCGTTCAATGCGTGGGGCTGGCGCATTCCGTTCCTGCTCAGCGCGGTCGTGCTGATCGCCGGGTACATCATCCGCCGCGAAGTCGAGGAAACGCCCGCGTTCGAGAAGGAGGACGCGAGCGGCGGCGTGCCGCGCTCGCCGATCGTCGAAGCATTCAAGTACAACTGGGACGACATGCTGCGCGTCGTGCTGTGCTCGCTGATGAACGTGATCCCGGTCGTCGCGACGATCTTCGGCGCGGCGTACGCGGTGCAGCCGTCGTACGGCATCGGCTTTTCGAAGAGCCTGTATCTGTGGATTCCGGTGATCGGCAACATCGTCGCGGTGCTGGTGATTCCGTACGTGGGCAATCTGTCCGACCGGATCGGGCGGCGTCTGCCGATCATCGTCGGCTCGCTCGGCGCAGGACTGCTGTCTTTCGCGTATCTGTACGCGATCAGCATCCAAAACGTGCCGCTTGCGATGGTCGTGTCGATCCTGATGTGGGGCGTCATCTATCAAGGCTACAACGCGATCTTCCCGAGCTTCTATCCGGAACTGTTCCCGACCCGTTCGCGCGTCTCCGCGATGGCGATCGGCCAGAACATCGGCACGACGATCACCGCGCTGCTGCCGGCGCTGTTCGCTTACGTCGCGCCGCCGGGATCGCACAACGTGCCCCTGACGATCGGCGCGATCACGTTCGCCATCACGATCGTCTGCGCAATCGCCGCATGGAGCGCGCGTGAGAACTTCCGTGTGCGGCTTGGCGACCTCGGCGCAAAGAACGTCGTGCCGCTCGACAAGCTCAGCTACGACGCAATGCGCGCGCAGAGCATGGCCGATGCGAAAAAGGCCGCTGCTTGAGCCCGCTTGCCCTTTAACGCGTCTTGATCAGGTCTTTCAGGGAACCCGCTCACGAACTGCGCCCGGATCGCCGTCGCCGGCGCGGGGTACATCGGCCGCGCCCATCTGGCGGTCGCGCAGCAAAGCGACGCGTGCACGCTGTCGGCGATCGTCGACCCGTCGCTCGCGGCCGAGGCGGGCGTGCCGCTCTGGTCAAAGGACAGAGTTGCGGCTTCGGCGTGGACAGCTATCTGCTCGGGCTGCGCGCGGCGGTATCGGCGGCGGGCTAGCCACGGGAACGCGCCGCGCGGCGCTGGCCTCGCACGGCTAGCGCCATGTTTCGGTCAACTCGTTGGCCAGCACCATCTTCTGGCGCACCACCTCGACGAAGGCCGCGTCGATGCCCGCCTGCGCCTTCAGGAATTTAAGCGCGGCGGAATGCACGGCGCGCAACGCGCCGCCGTCGATGCCCGTCATACGCGCCGCGCCGCGGCGCGTTTCCTCGACCAGATCGCGCGCGCTCGTGAAGTCGGGCGACAAGCCGCATTGCGCGTCGAACGCGGCGCGCAATGCGGCCGCGTAGTCGCGCGACTCGCCGAGCCGCTCCATATCGATCAGCAAATCGACGCCCTCGCCCATGCGCAGCGCGCAGAGGATCCACAACGCAATGAACGCGCGATACGCGTTGTCGCTGTCCACCGTGCGCGCGAATTGCTCGCAGGCGACGGCATACGCGTCATCGGGCATCGACGGTAGCGGCGGCAGGCGTACGCCGCACACGCCGATCGCTTCGCGCACCAGCGGGTCCATCTGATTCAGACCGAGCACGCGAAACGGCGCGGCGACAAAGAATGCATTGCTCCACTGCTGCCGCAGCATCCAACCCGATGCGAACTGCGATGCGGGATTGCGCAGCACGCCCACGTGCAGCGCCTCGGCAAACGCGCGCTTCAGCCACGGCAGACGACCGCCCGTGCGGCAAAACTTGAAGACGGGCACGCGGCCCTGCTCGATCGTGTGCTCGCTCAGCGCGCGCAGATAGGCCTGCAGTGACGGGAATGTCGCATCGGGATCGCGCGTAAAGCGATCGATGCTGAAGCGCCGGTCGTAACCCGCCACGCCGCGCGCATCTTCGCGCAGAAACGGGCGGTATTCGTCGAAGTATGGTGCGGCGAGCGGCGGGTGCCCCGAGGTCAAGGTCGGCCGCGAGGCGGGCACGTCGGCGGGTTTGAGATCGGCGAGCACATTGCTGAGCGGCTCGTAAAAACCGGCCGCGCGCTCGTGTTCGCGCAGCCGCGACCACACCCACGTGCCCGCGCTGCGCCAGCCCGTGTGCAGAAAAACCGCCTGTTTCAGCGGAGTATTGGGCGTGGCGTCGTACGCGGACGACTCATGAGGCAACGGCATGGGACTTCTCTTCCAATGATTGGATCAATAGACTGGAAGCGCCACTTTACCCTGCGATCGATCCGGACGCATTATGCTGCGAGATTCCCCGCTCCCGCCATTGCACCCACCTCGCACCCATGAACGATTCGGCCGATATTCGCTTCCTGCTCACGCTGCGCGCGAGCGGCAGCCTGATCGCCGCCGCGCGCCGACTCGCGCTGTCGCCGTCGGCGGTCACGCAGCGCCTGCAGCAACTCGAAAAGAAGCTCGGCATGCAGCTCGTGAACCGCAGCGCGCGCCGCCTGCAATTCACCGACGAAGGCCTGCTGCTGTGCGAGCGCGGCGCCGAACTTATCGAGCAGTTCGACGCGTTGTTCGACGATCTGCAAACGCGCCGCGGCGGCCTCGTCGGCACGCTGAAGATCAATGCGCCGCTCGGTTTCGGACGACGCCATCTGGCGCCGCTGATCGGCGAGTTCCAGCAGCAGAACCCCGACATCGACGTCGCGCTGACGCTGTCCGACCGGCCCTTGACCGAAACGCTCGATCGCTTCGATATCGTCGTGCATATCGGCGAGCTGCCGCCGTCGAACCTGGTCGGCTATACGATCGCGCCGAACGCGCGCTTCGTCTGCGCGGCGCCCGCGCTCGTCAGGCGAATCGGCCAGCCCGAATCGCCGGATGCGTTGAGCCGGCTACCGTGCATCGTGCTGCGCGAAAACAATGAGGACGTGTCACTGTGGCAGTTCAGCAAGGGCCGCGCGCGCCGCGGCGTGCGCGTGTCCGCGCATCTGAGTTGCAACGACGGTGACGTGATCCGCCAATGGGCCTGCGAGGGACGCGGCGTGATTCTGCGCTCCGAATGGGACGTCGCCGAGGATCTTGCGAAGGGCAAACTCGTGCGTCTGCTGCCGGGCTGGAAAGCGCCGGACGCGAACGTGATCGCGCTCACGCATCAGCGGGCGGGACTGCCCGCGCGCACGCGCCATTTCATGCAGTATCTGCAAGACCGCTTCAGGCCGTTGCCGCCGTGGCGGCGGTGATTCAGTCCATCTGAATCTAACAGTCAACCTATCTGAACGCTGAAGTACTATCGAAAACCTATAATTGACTCATCCTCAACAGCCGGCCCCATGCAATCATGACTGCCGCCGCCCATTCCACCGACACCCCCGCCTACCCCGACGCGGTCCTGTTCGACCTGCTAACCGCCCTGCTCGACTCGTGGACCTCATGGAACCGTGCGGCAGGCTCCGACGAAGCGGGCCGCGCATGGCGTGCCGCCTATCTGCGTCTGACATACGGCTGCGGCCGCTACGTTCCCTACGAACAACTGGTGCGCGAGGCCGCCGCGCAAGTCGGTTTGTCCGAATCGGCCGCGAACGCGCTCCAGGCGAACTGGCTGAACCTGACGCCGTGGCCCGGCGCGCTCGGTGCGTTGCGCGCGCTCGCGCCGCACTGCAAGCTCGCGGTCGTCACCAATTGCTCGACGCGGCTCGGCTCGCAGGCGGCCGCGATCTTGCCCGTGCGCTGGGACGCGATCGTGACCGCCGAGGAAGCCGGCGTCTACAAGCCGGACCCGCAACCGTACCGCCTCGCGCTCGACAAGCTCGGCGTCGAGCCGCGCCGCGCCGCGTTCGTCGCCGGCTCGAGCTATGACATGTTCGGCACCGCGGCCGTCGGCTTGCGGACCTACTGGCACAACCACGTCGGCCTGCCGCTCGTCACGGGAGCGCAGGCGCCCGAGGTCGAAGCGGCATCGCTCGATGGGCTGGTGCCGTGGCTCGCAGGCTTTGGCCGCGATCGTCGTCACTGAATCTCCAACCTCACCCTGCTCCTCAGGTGCAAACATGAAACTCGAACAGATCGAAACCCCGGCCGCGCTGATCGACGTCGCGCGGATGCAGAAGAACATCGCGCGGATGCAGGGGCGGATGAATGCGCTCGGCGTCGCGTTCCGGCCGCACGTGAAGACCACCAAGTGCATCGACGTCGTGCGCGCGCAGATCGCCGCCGGCGCGCGCGGCATAACGGTGTCGACGCTGAAGGAAGCGGAAGCGTTCTTCGCGGCCGGCGTCGACGACATCCTGTACGCCGTCAGCATGGTTCCGTCGAAGCTGCCGCGCGCGCTCGCGCTGCGCCGCCAGGGCTGCGAACTGAAGCTCGTGGTCGACAAT
The DNA here is from genome assembly GCF_014397655.1 of Paraburkholderia sp. UCT31. Taxonomy (NCBI): domain Bacteria; kingdom Pseudomonadati; phylum Pseudomonadota; class Betaproteobacteria; order Burkholderiales; family Burkholderiaceae; genus Paraburkholderia; species Paraburkholderia sp. UCT31. Next base: position 42,095 of record NZ_VZQP01000025.1, on the reverse strand, counting down.
CCGACCGCCGCCACGGCGATCGCCGCGTTCGGCGACCAGCACGGCGAAACGTTCGAGGTCTGGATCGAGGTCGATACGGACGGACATCGCTCGGGCATCCAGCCCGAACAGCAGACGCTGCTCGACGTCGGGCGGATCCTGCACGAGAACGGCGTGAAGGTCGGCGGCGTGATGACCCATGCGGGTTCGAGCTACGAGTTGAATACGCCTGAGGCGCTCGCCGCGCTCGCGGAGCAGGAGCGCGCGGGCTGCGTGCGCGCCGCCGAACGGTTGCGCGAGGCGGGCATCGCGTGTCCGGCCGTCAGCGTCGGTTCGACGCCGACCGCGCTCGCCGCGCGGCATCTCGAAGGCGTCACCGAGGTGCGGGCCGGCGTCTACGTGCTGTTCGATCTGGTCATGCACAACGTGGGCGTTTGCACGCTCGACGACATCGCGCTTAGCGTACTCACGACCGTGATCGGTCATCAGGAAGACAAAGGCTGGGCGATTCTCGACGCGGGCTGGATGGCGTTAAGCCGTGATCGCGGTACGTCGCGGCAGTCGCACGATTTCGGCTATGGGCAGCCGTGTTTGCTCAATGGCACGTTGCTGCCGGACTATCTCGTGAGCGGCGCCAATCAGGAGCATGGGATTCTTGCGGCGGTTCCAGCCGATGCGCGAGCCGATGCACAGACCGACGACATCGCGCAGCGCTTTCCGATCGGTATGAAACTGCGCGTCCTGCCGAACCACGCTTGTGCGACCGGCGCGCAGTTCCCCGAGTATCACGCGGTTGCGCCGGACGGCAGCAGCGTCGAATGGCAGCGATTTTACGGCTGGTAGGTCGGCGGCTTCAAAACATGCCCGGCGCACTCGCCACACTCAAGGAGAACCAACGGCTTCTGTCAGAATCATCCATCGCCCATAGACGGACGTGAATCCCGCCGTTAGCGTGGAATCTCCACAGGAATACAGAGGATTCTTGCATGTCCGAGTTGCATGAACCAGACGGCGTTCGCGTCGTGCTGAGCGCCCCGCAACTGGCGGCGGTGCTGACCCGCCAGTCGATCAGTCAGACCGAAATGCTTTCTAACCGGCTATGGGGCGGGTTGCAACTCGTCGGCGGTTTGCTGGAAATGGTCGGTGCTGGGGCATTGTGTGTCATGCCGGAACCGACCATGGCGAGCAAGGCCGGGTGTATTGTGTTCGGCGCACATGGGTCTGATACGGCGTCGGCGGGTTTGCGTCAAATCTGGACGGCCCGGGATACGGCCACGCTGACACAGCTGGGCACGACGAAGCTGGCCGAGACAATGAGGGCGGGTCCTGACGCGGCGAACAACATCGGCCTCTTTCTTGATCTAGCAGTCTCGGTGGGCGTGGCCGGATCGATCAAGGCAGTACGGGCGTCCGAGATCACGATGGGCCGGTTCAGGCTGATGCAGCATGAAGCAAAGCCTGGCAGCCGCTTTGGCGGGCATACATTCGAAAAGCATGTGGCGCGGACTGAAGCACAGTTGCGTGAGCGACTGGCGCGCGAACCAAAGCGCCGGGTTGTTTCATCGTTCACTGATCTACAAACGGCAGAGTGGGCGATTTCCAAGGTCATGCAGGACAACGCGGCCCGGATAACGACGTGGGCGCAATCTCATACCGGTTCCATACGACTGGAACTGACGGGCGATGCAGGTAGGCAGGTAGGGTACGGGGTCATTCGCAAGACGGGGGAGATGGTGAATCTGAGCAAGGTTCACATGTTCTTGATCCGGAAGGAATATAACGGCATGCCATACTACGTCCTGACCGCCTACCTGATGCCATGAGCTTACTGTGAAAGACGAATCACCTTACCCGAATCTGGATTTTCTGATTCATGGTTATTTCAATGAAGATTTCGATTTATGGGGCAACGACGTACAGGAAATTGTCACGTGCTTCAAAAAAGAGAGCGACAAGACCCTTCATAAGTTAGTCGTGGATGAAATCGATCGTTTTGAAAGCGACCATTCCGCCAACCTGGACGGATACTTTGAGGAAATCTATGGCCTCTACGTTGATCCCGAACCGTGGGGCCACACGACCGCCTCATTTCTCGATGAAGTGAAGCGTCTCCTGAGAGAATAGATAGCCCCAAACCTGCCGCGAAACGTCGGTCACTCATCCTCTTCCGACAACCCCGCCAACAGATCGTCGAGCGCGCGATACACGCGCTCGACGATCTCCGGTCCCACCTTGCGCTCGAGCTCGCGATAGTGCGCCTCGAGATCCTTCGAAATCACGCGCACCAGTTCGACGCTCGTATCGGTCAGCGACACGAGCACACGCCGCTGATCCTCCGCGAAACGTTCTTTCGTCACGAGTTCCATGCTCTCCATGCGCGCGAGCACGCCGGCCATGCTCGGGCTCGAAATCGTGCAGATGTCGGAGATGTGGCGCGGCTCCATCGGGCCGTGCTCGTTGAGCGCGCGAATCACGCGCCATTGCTGCTCGGTGAGTCCATGCGCGGTGATCAACGGACGAAAACGCTCCATCATTTTTTCGCGGGCGCGTAACAACAGCATCGGCAAATTGCGGTGCAAAACTCGGGTGGACGCAGCGGACATGGTGGCAAGGAATCAGAAAAAAACAGCTGTCGAAACTTACGGGAAAACCCGCGATCAACCGGCAGCCTATTGACCGTCGATGATTTCAAGCGGGATACTACTAACATCTTAGTGTTTTCGCCAAACTTTCGCCACGAGGCTGCGCATTTATGTTTGCCCTTGCCGATCATCTGCTGCATCCCGAAGGCGACGCGCTGCCTCGCGACGTGGACGCGCACACCGCGGCCGCGTTGCTGGCACGCGGCGTTGCGTGTCGCGCGCCGGTCAGCGGCGCCGTGTACGGCGCCCTGCTGAACGATCGCGCCGCCTTGAACGCGCTGGGCAACGCAGTGCATGCGGCACCGTACAAGGCACCGCCGAAAGCGCCGATTCTGTATCTGAAGCCGCGCAACACGCTGGCCGGGCATCGGGCGCGCGTGGTCGTGCCGGATAACACGCTCGGCGTCGAGGTCGGCGCGTCACTCGGCATCGTGATTGGCCGTACCGCGACGCGCGTCGGCGTCGAGCGCGCGGCGGACTACATCGCCGGCTATACGCTGGTCGGCGATCTGAGCGTGCCGCATACCAACGTGTATCGCCCGAACGTGCGACTGCGCGCATGCGACGGCTTCTGCGTGATCGGACCGGCGCTCGTCGCCGCGCGCCACGTCGCCGCGCCGGATCGGCTCGACATCGCCGTCTCGCTGAACCGCGCCGAACCGTTCACGGCAAGCACCGCAACGTCGGTGCGCAACATCGCGCAATTGCTCGCCGACCTCACCGATTTCATGACGCTGAACGCGGGCGACGTGCTCACGCTCGGCGTCCGGCACGGCTCGCCGGTCGCGCACGTCGGCGATACGGCCACGCTGTCGATCGGCACGCTGCCGCCCTTGACCATATCGTTCATCGGCATGGATCAACACAACCGAGAACCGTCATGATGCGCGGCCGCGTCGCCTATGCGGGAGCGATTCACGAAGCGTATCCGCACGAGCAGGGTGTCCGCCTCGCCGACGGCCGCGTGCGTCGCGAGGACGAAGTGGTCTGGCTTGCGCCGATCGAAGTCGGCACGATCTTCGCGCTCGGCCTGAACTACGCCGAGCACGCGAAGGAATTGCAGTTCAGCAAACAGGAAGAACCGCTGGTGTTTCTGAAGGGACCCGGCACGGTGCTCGGCCATCGCGGCGTCACGCGTCGCCCCGCCGACGTCACGTTCATGCACTACGAGTGCGAGCTCGCGGTCGTGATCGGGCGAACCGCGCAAAACGTCGCGCGTGAAGACGCCATGCAGCACGTGGCGGGCTACATGATCGCGAACGACTACGCGATTCGCGACTACCTCGAAAACTACTATCGCCCGAATCTGCGCGTGAAGAATCGCGACGGCGGCACGGTGCTCGGCCCCTGGTTCGTCGACGCCGCCGACATCGCCGACGTCACTCAGCTCGAGCTGCGCACGTTCGTCAACGGCACGCGTCAGCAATGCGGCAATACGCGCGATCTCGTCACGGGCATCCGCGCACTGATCGAATACCTGAGCGGCTTCATGACGCTCGCGCCCGGCGACGTGATCCTGACCGGCACGCCCGAAGGCATCGTCAACGTCAACACGGGCGACGAAGTCGTCTGCGAAATCGACGGCCTCGGTCGTCTCGTCAACACGATCGCCTCGGACGCGGACTTCGGCCGCGCCTGATGGACAGCAAAAACCCACCGAACAGCGAAAGGACAAGGCAATGCCGATCGACCATCTGATCAACGGCGAGGCGTGCACCTCGAGCGACTATTTCGAAACCGTCAATCCGGCCACCCAGGAAGTGCTCGCCGAGGTCGCACGCGGCGGCGCGAAGGAGATCGATGCGGCCGTGCAAGCGGCCAAAGGCACCTTCCCCGCCTGGGCCGCGAAACCCGCCGCGGAACGCGCGAAGCTGATCCGCAGACTCGGCGAGCTGATCACGAAGCACGTGCCGGAAATCTCGGAGACCGAAACGAAGGACACCGGCCAGACGATCTCGCAGACGCGCAAGCAACTGGTGCCGCGCGCGGCCGACAACTTCAGCTATTTCGCCGAGATGTGCACGCGCGTAGACGGCCACACGTACCCGACCGACTCGCATCTGAACTACACGCTGTTTCATCCGGTCGGCGTGTGCGCGCTGATCTCGCCGTGGAACGTGCCGTTCATGACGGCCACCTGGAAGGTGGCGCCCTGCCTCGCGTTCGGCAACACCGCTGTGCTGAAGATGAGCGAGCTGTCGCCGCTGACCGCCTCGATGCTCGGCAAGCTCGCGCTCGAAGCGGGCATCCCGGCGGGCGTGCTGAACGTCGTGCACGGCTATGGCAAGGAAGCGGGCGAGCCACTCGTCGCGCATCGCGACGTTCGCGCGGTGTCGTTCACCGGGTCGACCGCGACCGGCAATCGCATCGTGCAAACCGCAGGCCTGAAGAAGTTCTCGATGGAGCTTGGCGGCAAGTCGCCGTTCGTGATCTTCGACGACGCCGACTTCGAACGCGCGCTCGATGCCGCGGTGTTCATGATCTTCTCGAACAATGGCGAGCGCTGCACCGCGGGCTCGCGCATTCTCGTGCAGCGCTCCATTTACGCGCGGTTTGCCGAGCGCTTCGTCGAGCGCGCGAAGCGCCTGACGGTGGGCGATCCGCTCGCGGACAGCACGATCGTCGGCCCGATGATCAGCCAGGGGCATCTCGCCAAAGTGCGCAGCTATATCGAGCTCGGCCCGAAGGAAGGTGCCACGCTTGCGTGCGGTGGGCTCGATACGCCCGAGTTGCCCGACGCCTTGCGTCACGGCAATTTCGTCACGCCGACCGTGTTCGTCGACGTCGACAACCGTATGCGCATCGCGCAGGAAGAGATCTTCGGACCGGTCGCGTGCCTGATTCCGTTCGACGATGAAGCCGAGGCGATCCGTCTCGCCAACGATGTTTCGTATGGTCTGTCGAGCTATATCTGGACCGAGAACACGGGCCGCGCGTTGCGCGTGGCGGCCGCCGTCGAAGCCGGCATGTGCTTCGTGAACAGCCAGAACGTGCGCGATCTGCGCCAGCCGTTCGGCGGCACGAAGGCGTCGGGTGTGGGCCGTGAAGGCGGGACGTGGAGTTATGAAGTGTTCCTCGAACCGAAGAACGTCTGCGTGTCGCTCGGCTCGCATCATATTCCGCGCTGGGGCATTTAATCGCGACGTCAAACGAAATTGCTAAAGCATGGGACCGGAGTAAGAGCTGACGCTCTAACTCCGCTCGACACTGGAGACCGCGATGGGCAAACTCGCGTTGGCAGCAAAAGTTACACATGTGCCGTCGTTGTATTTATCCGAGCTCGACGGTCCGCACAAGGGTTGCCGTCAGGCCGCGATCGACGGACACCATGAAATCGGCCGACGCTGCCGCGAACTTGGCGTCGATACGATCGTCGTGTTCGACGTGCACTGGCTAGTGAATAGCGAATACCACATCAATTGCGCGCCGAAGTTCGAAGGCGTGTACACGAGCAACGAGCTGCCGCATTTCATCAGGAACATGCCGTACGCGTATCCGGGCAATGTCGGGCTTGGTCAGCAGATCGCGGACGTCGCCAACGAAATGGGCGTGAAAAGCCGCGCGCACAGCGAGACCACGCTCGAACTCGAATACGGCACGCTGGTGCCGATGCGCTATATGAACGGCGATCAGCACTTCAAGGCGGTGTCGGTGGCGGGCTGGTGCATGTGGCACGACCTCGCAACCAGCGCGCGTTTCGGCCTCGCGGTACGCAAGGCCATCGAAGAACGCTACGACGGTACCGTGGCCATTCTCGCGAGCGGCTCGCTGTCGCATCACTTCGCGAACAACGGCACCGCCGAGCAGTTCATGCACAAAGTCTGGAGCCCGTTCCTCGAACAGATGGATCGCAGCGTGGTGCGCATGTGGGAAGCCGGCGACTGGAAGACCTTCTGCGACATGCTGCCGCTCTACAACGAGAAATGTTGGGGCGAAGGCGGCATGCACGATACCGCGATGCTGCTCGGTGCGCTCGGCTGGGATCGTTACGACGGCAAGGTCGAAGTCGTCACGCCTTATTTCGGCAGTTCGGGCACCGGCCAGATCAACGCGATCTTCCCGGTCACGCCGCTACCCGTCTGACACTCGCGAAGGGATCGCCATGCCTCACTTGACACTCGAATACAGCGCCAACCTCGCGGACGCGCAACGCCTCGGCGATCTATGCAAAGACCTCGCGCAGTGCCTCGACGCGCAGCGCGATAACGGCGAGCGCGTCTATCCGCTCGGCGGCATCCGCGTGCGCGCGCTGCGCTGCGACCAGTACTGCATCGCCGATGGGCGGCCCGACGCCGCGTTCCTGCACGCGAATCTGAAGATCGGCGCGGGCCGCCCGGAGGCCGTCAAGAAGGCGACCGGCGACGCACTGTTCGCGCTGATCAAGCAGCGCTTCGCCACTGGGTTCGAACGGCAGGGGCTCGCGTTGTCGCTCGAAATCAACGAGTTCAGCGAAGCGGGCACCTGGAAGCACAACAATCTGCACGCGCGGCTCAAGGGCTGACATCATCATGCTAGACGAACAAACCATCCGCGACCTCGCCGCGCAACTCGATCACGCGGAAAAGACCCGCACGCAGCTGCGCCATTTTTCCGCGCAGTATCCAGAGATGACCGTACTGGACGGCTACGCGATACAACGCGAGTGGGTCAAGCTGAAACTCGCCGAAGGCCACGTAATCAAGGGCAGGAAGATCGGCCTGACGTCGCGCGCCATGCAGCGCTCGTCGCAGATCGACGAACCGGACTACGCGCCCCTGCTCGACAGCATGTTCATCGAAAGCGGCCAGGACATTCGCGTGGATCGCTTCATCGCGCCGCGCGTCGAAGTGGAACTCGCGTTCGTGCTGAACAAACCGCTGAAGGGCCCCGGCGTCACGCTGTTCGATGTGCTCGACGCGACCGCGTACGTGAGCCCGGCCGTCGAAATCATCGACGCGCGCATCGAGCAGTTCGATCGCGAAACACGCGCGCCGCGCAAGGTCCATGACACGATCTCCGACTTCGCCGCGAACGCCGGCGTCGTGCTCGGCGGCCGGCCGGTGCGTCCGCTCGACGTCGACCTGCGCTGGGTCGGCGCGTTGCTGTACAGGAACGGCGCGGTCGAGGAAAGCGGGCTCGCGGCGGCGGTGCTCAACCATCCGGCCATCGGCGTCGCGTGGCTCGCCAACAAAATTGCTCCGCACGACGAATCATTGAATGCGGGCGATGTGATCCTGAGCGGCTCGTTCACGAGCCCGATTCCCGCCCGCGCGGGCGACACGTTCCACATCGACTATGGCCCGCTCGGCGGCATTGGTTTGAATTTCATCTGAACGCATCAATATGTCCTTGCCGAAAAACTCCTTCAAACGCGCGCTCGCCGAAGGCAGACCGCAGTTCGGCCTGTGGGCCGCGCTCGCCGACGCCTACGTGACCGAGCTGCTCGCCACCGCCGGCTTCGACTGGCTGCTGATCGACAACGAGCACGCACCGAACGACGTACGCAGCACGCTGTCGCAATTGCAGGCGGTCGCCGCGTATCCGTCGCATCCGGTCGTGCGGCCGGTACGCAGCGACGCCGCGCTGATCAAGCAGTTGCTCGACATCGGCGCGCAAACGCTGCTGCTGCCAATGATCGACACGGCCGCGCAAGCGCTCGATGCGGTCGCGGCCACGCGTTATCCGCCACAAGGCATTCGCGGCGTCGGCAGCGCGCTCGCGCGTGCGTCGCGCTGGAATCGCGTGCCCGACTATCTGGACACCGCCGCCGACGAACTGTGCGTGATCGTGCAGGCGGAGACCGTGCAGAGCCTCGACAATCTCGTGGAGATCGCGCATGTGGATGGCGTCGATGGCGTGTTTTTCGGGCCGTCGGATCTGAGCGCATCGATGGGATTGCTCGGCAAGCCGGGCGACGCGCGCGTGCGCGACGCGATTCGCCACGGCATCGATACCGTGCGCACCGCTGGCAAGGCAGCGGGCGTGCTCGCCCCTGATCCCGCGCTGGCGGCCGGATATCTGGCGGCGGGCGCGACCTTCGTCGCGGTCGGCACGGACACCGGCTTGCTGAGCCGCGCGGCCGCGGACCTCGCCGCGTCGTACAAGGAGCTGGCGGCGAGCGCGCCGCAGGTCAAAGGCGGGTATTGAAGCGAAAGCCTTTCACTTCCCCTACTCGCCCGCCGGCCAAGGCAAGCCTCGCGCCGACCAATCCAGCTCGACCCCCATCACACAGCGCCCGCTCGCCAGCTGCACGGCAAGTGTCACTGCGATGCACGGCCGCCCGCTCGCGAGCGACAGATAAGGATTACTGGTGACCGCCTCGCCGGGCAGCAGCACCGCATTGCGGAAGTACGGCCGATGATCCCAGCGCGCATCGCGCGGATTCGCGACCGGCTGCAGCGACGCCGCGTCCTCGCACCACGCCGGCCCACGCACCTCGTGACCGATCTGGCGGCCGGTGTCGTCGAGGATGAAACAGCTGATGCAACGCTTGAAGGTGGCGAGCAGCGCGAACGCGTCGTCCATCATGGCGCCGGCGCGCAAGCCGTCGGCCGCGCGCCGCAGTTCGAGCCGGTACGGCTCCATTTCCGATTCGAACAACGCATGCTGATGCGCACGGCCCTGCGCGATCACGTCGAACGCATCGTCGATCTGGCGATGCACCGACTCGGGCGGCGCGATTTCTGCCGCGGGCCGCCCTAGCAGATAGCCCTGCGCGAAATCGACATTCGACTCGACCGCGAGAATCAGCTCGTCGGCCGTCTCGACGCCTTCGACGACCACCAGCATCCCCGCCTGGTGCAGCAGCGACACGAGTTTCGGCAGGATCGGCTGCTGCGTGCCGTACGTGGTCGCGCGAATCAGCTCGCCGTCGAGCTTGACGAGGTCCGGCCGGATCCGCAGCAGCCGGTCGAGATTCGACTGGCCCGCGCCGAAGTCGTCGACTGCGATCAGGAAGCCGTGCTGGCGATAGCGCGCCGCCGCGCGCGACATCTCGTCGACGCTGCCGCCATGCGATTCGAGAATCTCCAGAATCACGCGCTCGGGTTCGAGCCCCGCGACGCGCACGATCTTCGTCAACTGGTCGGCGTAGCCTTCGGCGACGAAGGTGGACGGCAGGATGTTCAGGAACAGCCACGCGTCGCCGGGCAGCGCGCGACGCGCGTTGCCGAGATGCACCGCGTGGCTCGCGCGGTCGAGCGCGCCTTCGTCGCTCGACGGCTTCGGCGCGAACATCACGACCGGCGGCACCAGCGTGCCGTCGCCATGCTCTCCGCGCAGCAGCGCCTCGAAGCCGACCTGCTTCTGATGCGACAGGCTGTAGAGCGGCTGAAAGTGCGAGATCAGATAGAAGTCTTCCCAGCGGTAACGCGCCGCGTCGGCGCTCGGGTCGCCGAACGGTGACTGCAGCGCGTCGAACGGCAGCGCGCGCTCCGCGCAGACACGGTTGCGCCCCGTCTGCTTCGCGCGCAGCAAGGCTTCGTCCGCGCGATCGAGCAGCATCATGAAGCTTTCGCCGCGCCGATGCTCGGCGACGCCGAAGCTCGCGGTCAGATGGCCGTCCGGCCGTTCGATCGCGGCGATGTCGAGGCGCAGCCGCTCGGCGAGCTGCAGCGCGCCGGTGAGATCGTCGTCGAGCAGCAGCGCGAATTCCTCGCCGCCGATGCGGCTCACGCTTGGGTAGAGCGCAACCGCGTCCTTCAGCACCTGCGCGACCTGGAACAGCGCATGGTCGCCGACCGCATGACCGAAGCGGTCGTTGAGCGACTTGAAGCTGTCGATGTCGAGAAAGATCGCGCTGATCTGCGCCCCTGGCGCCAGCGTCTCGAGGCGTCCCTCCGCGTGCTTGACGAACGAGCGACGATTTTGCAGGCCCGTCAGCGGATCGGTCGCCGCGAGTTGCGCGAGCTGGCTCTCGAGCAGAAAGTGATTGCGCCGGAAACGGTAGAAGCCGAAATGGAATACCGCCGCCGTCGGCGCGCCGATCGCGATGCCCCACGTCCACACGGCCGCCTCGACCTCGGGCGCATGAGCTTTGCCGCGCAGCAGCGCGATGGCCGCCGCGTAGAACACCACGCTGCCGGTGACGAAATGCGCGGGCGTGAGCCATAGCGGCGCCGCGCAGATCGGTATCACCACGAATGCGGGCAATAGCCACGGCAACGGATACGCGAGGCCCTTCGCGTTCAGCACGAGCCCGGCGATCAGCACCAGTTCGTACGCGACGCCGATCGCGCCGAACAGCGCCGTCGACTTCGCGCGCGGGATCGCCAGCACCAGCAGCGCGAGCAGGAGCGCGCACAGCAGCCGGTACGCGAGCGGCCCGGCCGGTGCGCCGACCAGTTCGCGCGCCGTTACCATGCACAGGAACGCAACCACCGTGAAGCCCATCGTCACGAGGGAAAGCGGCCGCTGATGGTCGAGCGAGCGCCGGTGAAAGCGCTCACGCATGCTTGGCTCGGGGAGGTGCTGCGTCGGGATGGCAGACATAGATAGCTGATCAGGGTTTCCGGTCACTCCGCCAATAGTTATCGGCAAACGTTCGATAAACATTTATGGCTAACGTAACACGACGTATAAATTCGGCGCCTGCGTGCTTGAAAGTCGCGCTGCTTCCCACTGTGCGATCCGGCGATCCGGCCACCGGCCGGGCCGCGCTACGCCGCCATCACCCGATCGCGCCCCGCAGCTTTCGCCGCGTACAACGCACGGTCGGCGCGCGCCATCATCTGCGCGAGCCGTACATGGCGCCGCGCATCGTGTGGCCGAGGCACAGCAGCAGCGCCGCTGTCGCGAGAAAGTAGAAGCTGTAGCGCGGCCGGTTGGCCGAGTTCCGGTCAGCATCAGCAGCCCGAGCACCCCATAGAGGCTCGCGTGATGGGCGGACACCAGCGCGACGCGCGCATTGAAGTTCGGCGCGACGAAGGTCCAGTAGACCATGCCGACCAGCACGAACAGCAGCCCCACATAAGCGGGCCACGGCCGCGAGCGCGTTGGCGGCGATCCAGTAGTTCACACCGCACGGCCTTCGCCATTGCGTCCGCCAGAATCGTGACCAGCAGAATAGTGAGTGGATTGAGCATTGCAAATTATTTGAATCGAACGACGCCGCGCCGATCTTTCGCGCGACTCACTATCCGCCGAATGCATGATTAAAAGACTAAAGCTCAAAGCAGGCCGGATTGCCGGCTAATACACCTATGGTTCCGCAAGCGTTTTCGCGCGCCAGGCAAAGATTAACCTTTCAATTTCTTTTAAGCAGCAAAAATTACGCAATTCATGTGTCTCGATGCGTGTTTATTAACGTATAAGCTGAGCAATGGAAGTGGCTAAAAGCCGGTCTCTTAAGTAGACTTCTCACGATGTGTGCCGGGAACCCTAGACAACCCGGTAGAAATGACGTAATCGGCGCCCGATTGCCGAACGACTCCAATGCTCAATGGGTGTCACGTTCGCGATGTGCAACGGGCCGCGACCACTTCCGGAAAACATGGTCCCAATCCTCAACTATCTGCTGGAACGCCAAATCTCGCCGCAATGGCGCGGCATGCTGAGCGCGCTGGCGAGCGAGTTCGAAGCGCAAATCGGACACGACGAGCTGCGCCAGCTGATGCATCGCGTCGGCAGCCGTTTCGCGCTCGCGTATCCGCTGCCCGCCTGCGCATCGACGGCCGAGCTCGAGCAGGTGTTGAATTCTTACTGGCATCAGATGGATTGGGGTTACGTCGCGCTCGCCGATGAGGCGGAGTCGCTGCGCATCATTCACTATTGCGCGCCGCTGCCCGCCTTCGGCGAATCGGCGCTCGCCTGGACGCCGGCATTTCTCGAAGGCGCCTATCAGACGTGGTTGAGCGCGTTGGGCGCGCAGGGTTTGTCGGTCGTGCAGACGAGCGCGTTCGGCGAGGACAGCTCGCTCGAATTCCGCCTCGGCCGTCACCCCGCCTGAGCACCAGCGGGCGCTGCACGCGCACGTGCGAACGAGCGTGCGACGGCGATACAGCCGCCATGCAGAATCAGGGAAGGCAGTTCAAATAAACAGCACCCCGAGCAGTCGGTTTGGGGCCATGCACGGTATGTAACAGACGACGGCATCATGAGTTCATCGAGCGACATCGAAAAACTGTTCGAGCAATTTGGCGGCGACGCAACCGCGTACCAGGAGATTGGCCGCGAGAACGACGCGCGCACCGCGCGCACTCGTTGGCCGCTGCTCGTGACGCTCGATCTGACGCAACCGGCGATTCCGGCAATCGGCCAGCTTCGCGACGCGAAACCACAGCCGCCGATAAGCGTGGCGCCACGGGCCGCCGTCCACGAGGACACGACACCGAAGGACATGGCATCCGTGACGCGCGCGAAGGCACCGCTGTTCACGCGCCCGCACCGGCGTGACATTCCACCGGTACCTGTGGCCGCAGCCCAGCCCGCGGCGCCGAGCGGCGCGTCACGCTTTCGCACGGCCGACGAACTCGACGAGGCGGCCGCGCAAACGATTGCGCCTGTCGCGCCAGGCAGGACACGCCCCGCCGCGCCCGCCGCGCCCGCTTATGGCAGCGCGAGCACGGCACCGGCATCGTCGATGCCACAGCCACCAGCGCCGCAACCGACCTATACGGCCCAACCCGCGCAACCGGCCCAACCGCCGTCGATCCTCGGCAAGATGTTTGCAGCGCAAACCCCGAGCGCGCCGCCGCAAACGGCCGCGGCCGCGTCGCTGAACTCGGTGTTCGACCGTCTGCGCGGCACGTCCGCCCAAGGCGCGCAAGCACCCGCCGGCACCGCGCGCGGCGGCTTCGCCTCGTGGCTCACCGACGGTCCGCGTCGCTCATGAAAGTCATTGCCGTGGTGTCCGCCAAAGGGGGCGTCGGCAAGACCACCCTCGCCGCCAATCTCGCCTCCGTGCTCGCCAACAGCGGCCGGCGTGTGATTGCACTCGATCTCGATCCGCAGAACGCCCTGCGGCTGCACTTCGGCGTGCCGCTCGACAGCATCGACGGCCTGTCGCGCGCGACTCTCTCGGGCAACCCGTGGCAAACGGTGATGTTCGACGGTATCGACGGCGTGACCGTGCTGCCGTACGGCGCGCTGCTGGAGGACGACCGCCGCCGCCTCGAGGCGCAGATCGACCAGCGTCCGCAATGGCTCGCGCAGTCGCTGCAGCACCTGCGGCTCGATGCGTCCGACATCGTGATCGTCGATACGCCGCCCGGCTCGTCGACCTACGTGCGAACCGCGCTGAGCGCGGCCACCTTCGCGTTGAACATCGTGCTCGCCGACGCCGCGTCGTACGCGGCGATCCCGCAGATGGAGCGGCTGATCGAAACCTACGCGGCGCCGCGCGCGGACTTCGGCGGCGTCGGCTACGTGATCAACCAGATCGACCAATCCCGCCAGTTGACCAAGGACGTGCTGAAGGTGCTGCGTCAGATGCTCGCCGGCAAGGTGTTCCCCGGCGTGATCCATCTCGACGAAGGCGTCAGCGAAGCGCTCGCCTGCGACACCACGCTGATCCATTACGATCCGCTGAGCCAGGCCGCCGCCGATTTCCGCGCATGCGCCGCCTGGCTCATGGCGGCGCTCGACGCGATCGCCGCCCAGCCGAGGAACGTCGCATGAGCAGTCCAGCCTCCTCGCGCGAGCCCGAGGGCGGCGAGCCGTCGCGGTTCCAACGCTTCATCGACGCAAGCTTCTGGAACAGCCGCATCGTCACCGGGCTCGTCACGATGCTCGCGCTGTACATGCTGTACTTCGTGTTCACGGTGCCGCTCGAGTTCTATCAGCAGCTGACCTTCGCGACCCTGTGCTTCGTGCTCGCGCTGCTGTTTCGCCGTCGGCCCGGCCGCTACGCGACGATGGTGATGATCATGCTGTCGATCGTCGCGTCGGGCCGCTACATGTACTGGCGGCTGACCGAAACGACCTACTGGGAGCATCCGCTCGACGCCACCTGGGGTCTGCTGCTCGTGTCCGCCGAGCTCTACGCGACGATCGTGCTGATGCTCGGCTACTTCCAGACCGCGTGGCCGCTCAAGCGCAAACCAATGCCGCTGCCCGCCAATCGCGACGAATGGCCGACCGTCGACGTGTTCATCCCGACCTACAACGAGCCGCTCGCCGTCGTGAAGCCGACCGTCTACGCGGCGCTCGCGCTCGACTACCCGGCCGACAAGATGTCGATCCACGTGCTCGACGACGGCCGCCGCGCCGAGTTCAAGGCGTTCTGCGAGGAAGTCGGCGTGAACTGGACGATCCGCACGCACAATCGCCACGCGAAGGCCGGCAACATCAACGAGGCGCTGAAGATCACGAGCGGCGAGTACCTCGCGATCTTCGACTGCGATCACATCCCGACCCGCTCGTTCCTGCAGATCGGCCTCGGCTGGTTCCTGCGCGACAAGCTGCTGTCGATGCTGCAAACGCCACACCACTTCTTCTCCGCCGACCCGTTCGAGCGCAACCTCGGCACTTTCCGCAAGGTGCCGAACGAAGGCGAGCTGTTCTACGGCCTCGTGCAGGACGGCAACGATCTGTGGAACGCGACGTTCTTCTGCGGCTCGTGCGCGCTGCTGCGCCGGAGCATGGTCGACGAGATCGGTGGCATCGCGGTGGAGACCGTCACCGAGGACGCGCACACCGCGCTAAAGCTGCACCGCCTCGGCTACACCACCGCGTATCTGGCGATTCCGCAGGCCGCCGGCCTCGCGACCGAAAGCCTGTCGGGCCACATCGGCCAGCGCATCCGCTGGGCGCGCGGCATGACGCAGATCTTCCGCATCGACAATCCGCTCACCGGCAAGGGGCTGAAGATCGGCCAGAGGCTGTGTTACCTGAACGCGATGATGCACTTTTTCTACGGCGTGCCGCGTCTCGTGTTCCTGACCGCGCCGCTGTCGTATCTGTTCTTCGGCGCGCATGTGATCGAAGCGGCGGCCAGCACGATCGCGATCTACGCGCTGCCGCACATGATGCACGCGAGCATCACGAACTCGCGGATGCAGCGCCTGTTCCGCCATTCGTTCTGGGCCGAGGTGTACGAGTCGGTGCTGGCGTCGTACATCACCGCGCCGACGCTGCTCGCGCTGATCAACCCGAAGCTCGGCAAGTTCAACGTGACGGCCAAGGGCGGCGTGATCGAGAAGAGCTACTTCGACTGGTCGATCTCGCGGCCGTATCTGTTCCTGCTGCTGCTGAACCTGCTCGGCTTCCTCGCCGGTCTGGTGCACATCTACATGAACTGGCACGTGCGCAGCATCGTCGAGACCACGCTGCTCAATCTCGCGTGGACCAGCTACAACATGCTGATCCTCGGCGCGAGCGTGGCCGCCGCGAGCGAGCGCCGCCAGATCCGCGCGGTGCCGCGCGTCGCGATGAAGATGCCGGTGATGCTGAAGTTCTCGACCGGCCGCACGCTCGCGTGCGAAACGATCGACTACTCGGAAGGGGGCGTCGGCGTCGCGCTGCCCAGCACCATCGAAGTGCCGATGCAGGAGCGCGTGACCGTGTCGCTGTTCCGCGGCGACGAAGAGTACGCGTTCCCCGCCACCGTCAGTTTTACCGAGCCGGGCCGCGTGGGGCTGCGCTTTTCGTCGATGTCGCACGAACAGGAGTACGAGTTCGTCAAAACCACCTTCGCCCGCGCGGACGCGTGGACCGGCTGGGCCGAGGGACGCGAGACGGACACACCGCTGCGCGGTCTGTCGCACGTGCTGAAGGTCGGCGTGCGCGGCATCGCGGGGCTGTTCGAACATCTGTACGACGACTTGCGCAGTTCGATCAAAAGCCGTCCCGCGGACGTCAAGAAGCTAAAAACGAAAGACTGATCTATGGGCTACCGGATGGCCACGGACAATATCGAACGCCCGGCACACGGGCGCAACAGCACTGGACCCCAATCGCGCCTGTTTGCTTGTCACGGCTTGCGACACTCGCGGCGAATCATGCGCGGCGTCGCCTGCTGGCTCGCGCTGCAGACCGCGCTGGCGTCGTTCGTGCCGCTCGCTGAAGCGGCCAGCCCTGCCGCCGCCGCGGCCAAACGGGCGTCGGACGCGGCGGCACCCGCCGGCGCGCCGCAAACCCCGCAAGTCGCGACCGGTGTCGGCAACGTGCCCGCGCCGAGCGCGGCGGTGCCGTTCGATCCGAACGCGATCGCCCAGGGCCAGCTCGCCACGCCGACGCCCGCGCTCGCGGCGGCGTCGGTGAAGGCGCTCGGCATGCGCACGCCGACCACCGCCGAGCCCGGCACGCTGGTGCCCGGAGGCCGCCGCCAGACGCTGACGTTCGCCGACTTCGGCGCGCTCGACCCGCTGCAATTGCGCGGCGTCGACGGACAGAACGGCATCGCCTTCTCGGTGCGCGGCGACGAGGTCGTGACCGGCGCGACGCTGCATCTGATCTACAGTTATTCGCCCGCGCTGTTGGCGAACCTGTCGCAGCTGAAGGTGCTGGTCAACGGCGAAGTCGCGGCGACCCTGCCGCTGCCGCACGAGCAGGCCGGCATGCTGGTCGCGCGCGAGATCACGATCGATCCGCGCTTCATCACCGACTTCAACCACCTGAACCTGCAGCTGATCGGCCACTACACGACGGCCTGCGAAGACCCCGCGAACTCGTCGCTGTGGGCGACGATCAGCAACGCGAGCTCGCTCGACCTGACCTACTCGTCGCTCGCGACGAAGGCGGAGCTGGCCGCCCTGCCGCAGCCGTTTTTCGACCGCCGCGACCTGCGCCGCCTCGAGCTGCCGTTCGTGCTCGCGCAGAAGCCGGGCAACGGCACGCTCGAAGCCGCCGGCATCGTCGCGTCGTGGTTCGGCTCGCTCGCCGGCTACCGCGGCGCGGTGTTTCCCACCCAGCTCGACAACGCGCCGCTGTCGGGCAACGCGGTCGTGTTCGCGACCAGCGACCAGCATCCGGCCGGCGTGACGATTCCCGAGATCACCGGGCCGACCATCGCGGTGGTCGAGCGCGACGCGACCGCGCGCGGCAAGCTGCTGCTCGTGCTCGGCCGCAACGAGGCCGAGCTGAAGACCGCCGCGAGGTCGCTCGGGATCGGCCATAGCGCGCTGTCCGGCGCGAGCGCCACGATCACGTCGCTGAACGAAATTACGCCGCGCGTGCCGTACGACGCGCCGAACTGGCTGCCGACCGACCGCGCGGTGCGCTTCGGCGAGCTAGCCGATCCGAAAGACCTGACCGTGTTCGGCTACGACGCCGACGCGGTGCGCATCAACATGCGGGTGCCGCCCGATCTGTTCATGTGGCACACGCGCGGCGTGCCGATCGATCTGCGCTACCGCTACACGGTGCGGCCGGCGCGCGACCGCTCGTCGCTGAATATCGGCGTGAACAACGGCTTCGTGCAGGCGCTGCCGATTCCGGCGCGCCCTGCGTCGGTGTTCGACCTGAGCCGCTACTTCAACCTCATCATGCCCGACGGCACCGCCGACGCGCGCCGCAACATCCGCATCCCGCCGCTGCTGATGACGCCGCGCACACAGCTGCGGCTGCACTTCTACTACGACATCCCAAACACCGGCGAATGCGCGGGCCGCCTGCTGCAGAACGTGGTCGGCGCGATCGATCCGAACTCGACGATCGACCTGTCGTCGTTCCCGCACTACATGGCGCTGCCCGATCTGGCCGCGTTCGCCAACAGCGGCTTTCCGTTCACGCGGATGGCGGACCTCTCCGAGACCGCCGTCGTGCTGCCGGACGACCCGGACGCGAGCGACTACAGCCTGTATCTGCTGACGATGGGCCGGATGGGCGAATCGACCGGCTATCCGGTCTCCGGCGTGACCGTCGCTCATGCGGCCGACGTCGACCGCCTCGCCGACAAGGACTTGCTGGTGTTCGGCGCGCCTAGCAAGCAGCCGCTGTTGCAGCGCTGGTCGAAGTCGATGCCGTTCTCCAGCGACGGCGCCGCGCACACGTTCCAGCTCACCGACCTGGTGTTCAAGCTGCGGGACTGGTGGCACGGCGAGCGCGGCGTCGAGCGCACGCCCGCGCGTGCCGATCTGACGATGGTCAGCTCGAACGGCGCGGCGCTGCTAACCGGCTTCGAGTCGCCGCTGCAGCGAGGCCGCAGCGCGGTTGCGCTGATCAGCGCGGCCGGCCCGTCGGATGCCGATCTGTCCGCCGCGCTGCTCGACGCCGACGTGCTGCCGAAGATTCAAGGCGCGATGGCTGTGATCCATGGCCGCGCCGTCACCATCACGTCGAACGGCACCGCATACTACGTGGGCCGTCTGTCGCCGCAGGAGTATCTGCGCTGGGCACTGTCGTCGCATCCGCTGCTGCTGTTGCTCGGCGGCGTGCTCGCCGCGCTGATCATCGCGGCCTTGTGCTACCGGACCCTTCGCGCGATCGCCGCGCGTCGACTGAAGGACTAGGGTCTGTTTACATATGGAACGCACGTGCGAATGCCCGCTATCGGCCGCAGGGCAAGGAGTAAGGAGCGCTGCGTGGCCGCGCCACGTGAGCGACGCGCGACGCCGCCATGCGGCCGATAGCGGGCATTCCCCTGAAATGAAATCCAGGCAATGGGGTTGCCGCGAGAAGGGCCGCTCGCTGCGTCATGCTCCTTGCGAATACGTCGAGTATTCGCGGCGTCGCAGTCCTTGCGAGCGGCCCTTCTCGCGGCAACGCACGTGCGTTCCATATGTAAACAGACCCTAATGGAACGGCTATGACTCGTATGCGGTTTCGGATCAACAGAAGAACCACTTTTGCGCTGGCGCTCGGTATCGGCATGACGGCGTCGGCCAGTCTGGCGGGTTTGAGCGGCGCCGCTCAGGCCGCGCAGAACGGCGCTGCATGCGGCGACTGGGTCGCCTGGCAAAGCTTCGTGCAACGCTTCGTCCAGGCCGACGGCCGCGTGATCGATTACTCGACGCCGGCCCAGCAGACCACCTCGGAAGGCCAGTCCTACGCGCTCTTTTTCGCGCTGGTCGCCAACGACCGCGCGACCTTCGACAAGCTGCTCGGCTGGACCCGCGCGAATCTCGCGGGCAACCAGTTCGACGCCGAGAACCTGCGGCTGCCCGCATGGCAATGGGGCAAGAAGCCGGACGGCTCGTACGGCGTGCTCGATCCGAATTCGGCATCGGATTCCGACCTGTGGATCGCCTACGATCTGCTGCAGGCCGGCCGCCTGTGGCACAACCCCGCCTACACGCAACTGGGCCAGGCACTCGCCGAGCGCATCGCGCGCGACGAAGTCGCGAATCTATCTGGCCTCGGGCCGATGCTGCTGCCGGGGGCGCAGGGCTTCAGGAACGGCAACGTCACGCGTCTAAATCCGAGCTATCTGCCGCTGCCGGTGTTGCGCGCGCTCGCGCACGAGGTGCCGGACGGCCCGTGGGCCAAGCTCGCCGACAACGCTTATCAGTTCGTCAAAACCGTGTCGCCGCAAGGCTTCGCGCCTGACTGGGCGGCGTGGCAGAACGGTCGGTTCGTCGTCGATCCGAAGAACGGCGACGTCGGCAGCTACGATGCGATCCGCGTCTATCTGTGGGCCGGCCTCGCTTCGCCCGCCGATCCGCTCGCGAAGCCGTGGCTCGGCGCGCTCGGCGGCATGCGCGCGAAGGTCGCGCAGAACGGCTTCCCGCCGGAGAAGGTGTCGTCGACCAGCGGCGCGGCGAGCGGCGAAGGCCCGCTCAGCTATTGGGGCGCGCTCGCGCCATACTTCAAGACGCTGGGCGACGAGCACGGACTCGGCCTCGCGCGCACGCGGCTCGCCGCGCTCGACGCGAACGTTCCGGGCCGTGAACCGGTGTACTACGATCGTGTGTTGGGTCTGTTCGGCACGGGGTTCATCGATGGCCGCTATCGCTTCGATGAAGCCGGCGCTCTCGTGCCCGCCTGGAGGACCGCATGCGATTGAACGCCCTCGCCGGGTCGCTGCATATCGCGCTGCATATCGCGCTGTCCGTCGGCGCGGTCTTGTGCGCGGCCGCGGCCGCGCCCGATGCGCTCGCGCAGGCGAGCAAAGATCCGCTGACCGTGCTGATCGATCAGGGCAAGTACTGGCAGTCGCATCAGCGCGGCGACCTCGCCGAGCAAGCCTGGCAGAAGGTGCTCAGCATCGATCCGAAGCAGCCCGACGCCCTGTTCGGCATGGGCATGGTGCTGGCCGACCGCAAGGACGGCGCCGGCGCGCAGCAGTACCTCGCGCGGCTGAAGGCGGTCGCGCCGAATTATCCGAATCTCGATGAGCTCGGCCGCCGCCTTGGCGAAACGAGCCCGCGCGACCAGACCATCAGCGAGGCGCGACGGCTCGCGCAAGCCGGTCAGAGCGCGAGCGCGGCGCAGGAGTATCAGCGCGCGCTGGCCGGCAAGCCCGCCACGCCCCAGTTGCAGCTCGAGTATTACCAGGCGCTGTCGGCGACGCCGCAGGGCTGGGACGAAGCACGCCGCGGCCTCGAACAGCTCGCCCACGACAACCCCAACGACCCGCGTTTCGCACTCGCGTACGCGCAGCATCTGACCTATCGCGACGTCACGCGGCGCGACGGTATCGCGCGGCTGCAAAAGCTCGCCGGCGACACCTCGGTCGGTGCGGCGGCGAAAAAGAGCTGGCGCCAGGCGCTGCTGTGGCTCGACGCGCGGCCCTCGGACGCCGCGCTGTACGAGTCGTACTTCCAGACCGCCGGCGAAGATGCCGCCGTGAAGGCGCGCTTCGAATCGATGGTGCAGCAGGGCAGCGCGGCGCGCGCCCGCGCGCAGGAAAACGCCGCCGCCGACGCGCGCGGCCGCGTGATCGCCGACGGCTTCGCCGCGCTCGACCGCGACGACCTCGTGAGCGCGCGCGCCAGGTTCTCGTCGGTACTCGCGAACAGTCCTAACGATACCGACGCGCTCGGCGGCATGGGCATCGCCGCGCTGAAGCAGGAGCGTTTCGCCGAGGCGCGCAACTACCTCGAGCGTGCCTCGCGCGGACCGAATCCGGCGCGCTGGAAAACCGCGCTCGACAGCGCGACCTACTGGACCTACACGAGCGAAGCGATCGGCGCGCGCAGCAATGGCGAGTTCGCGAAGGCGAAGGCACTGTTCGAGCGCGCGATCGCGCTGAATCCGTCCGACGTGACCGCCCAGGTGCAGCTCGGTGAAATGCTGCTCACGACCGGCGACCCGGCCGGCGCCGAGCAGGCATACCGGATGGCGCTGCGCCGCCAGGCCGACAACCCGGACGCGATTCGCGGTCTCGTCGGTGCGCTCGCCGCGCAGGGCCGTGCCGACGAGGCGCTGCAGTTCGCCAATCAGCTGAACGCGCAGCAACAGGCGAAGGTCGGCGGCATCGACCGTTTGCGCGGCGACGCGCAGGCGGCGCAGGCGCGCGCGGCCGAAGCGCGCGGCGATCTCGGCAGCGCGCGCAGCCTGTTCGAAGACGCGCTGCTGAACAAGCCCGACGATCCGTGGCTGCGGCTCGACCTCGCGCGCATCTACGTGCGCCAGGGCGCGGTCGCGAATGCGCGCAGCATGATGGACGGTCTGCTCGCCACGCATCCGGACATGACCGATGCGCTGTACGCGAGCGCGCTGCTGTCGGCGGAAACGCAGGACTGGTCGACCGGTCTCGCGCAGCTCGACCGTATTGCGCCCGCGCAGCGCACCGATGCGATGACGACGTTGCAGCATCGGCTGTGGGTGCATCGGCAGGCCGACCTCGCGACGCGCATGGCGAAGAACGGCCAGACGCAGCAGGCCATCGCGACGTTGCGCGCCGCCGAGCCGGTGGCCGGCAACAACCCCGAGCTGATCGGCGTGATCGCCGGCGCGTACCAGCAGGCCGGCGACCCGACCCGCGCGCTCGCACTCGTGCGCGGCGCGATGAGCGCGGCGCCCGGCAACACCGATCTGCTGCTGCAATACGCGAGCATTCTGTCCGCGGCCAACCAGCAGGCCGAGCTCGGCGCCGTGATGCGCCAGTTGCAAGGCATGCAACTGACGCCGCAGCAGCGCACTGACTTCAACAACCTGAATCTCGGCATCGTCATCCGACAAGCCGACGCGGTACGCCTGCGCGGCGATCTCGCGAGCGCCTACGACGTGATCGCGCCGTGGCTCGCCGCGATGCCCGACAACCCCGACCTGCAGGCCGCGCTCGGCCGCATGTATGCGAGCGCGGGGGACGACCGCAACGCGCTCACGAGCTTCCGTGTCGCGCTGCAGCGCCGCCCCGACGATCTGAATCTGCTGCAGGCGGCGATCTCGGCCGCGGCCGGCGCGAAGCAGTTCAGCTACGCCGAAACCCTCGCGAACCAGGCGCTCGCCCTCGCGCCCAACGACCCGGGCGTGCTCGCGACCGTGGGGCGCATGTATCGCGCCCAGGGCAAGCTGTCGCTCGCGTCGACCTATCTGCAACGCTCGCTGGTCGCGGCCAATACGCCGCTGGCGGCGAACGCGCCCCGCAACGCAGGCACCAACGTGCCGCGCGGCTGGGAAGCGGCGATGAGCCAGATCGGCGCGACGCCGCTGCCGGGCACCAATCCATTCGAAGGCAAAACGGCGATCGTCCCTTCGGGCGACGCCGACAATGCCGCGCGTCCCGCGCTTCCGTTCCTGAATACGCAGTCTTCCTCGCCGACGCAGACCGTGCCGAACTATCCGCCGCCCCTTCAGCCCGCGCCGTATGTCGCGCCCTATACGGCGCCCGCCGCGACGCCTTATAACGCGCCTGCCGCACAGCCCGCGCCGGTCGCCGCACCGTACGGAGCGCCTCGCTCCGCCGCCGAGGTCGGCGGCTACGGACAGGAATCCAACGGATCGAGCCAGTCGGGCGCGCCGTTGCAGCCTTATCCGGGGCAAGGTCAGGCGCCCGGGCAGCCGATGCCGCGGCAGCAGTACGACGCGGGCTATGCGCAGCAGCAGCCCTATGCGCAGCAGCAAGCGTATCCGCAGCCACAGCCTTACCCGCAGCAGCAAGCGTATCCGCAGCAACCGGCGTACGGGCAACCGGCATACGGGCAGCAGCCCTACGGCGCGCAGGACGGCTATGCGGCCACACCGTGGCCTATGTCGCCAGCCGCGCGCGAGGCGCAGGCCAACGCCGCGTCGACGACGGCGCTGCCGTACGGATCGACACGCACGAGCACGCAGAAGAGCGCCAAGAAGAGCACGGCGAAAACGAGCCAACCCGCGCCGGTCTACGCGCAGCCGCCGCCGTATCCGCAGCAGCAGGGCTACGCGCAGCCGTATCAGCCGTACCCGCCGCAACAGCCCTATCAACCGCAGCCTTACCCGAACCAGGGCTACTACGCGCAGCAGCCGTACATTCCGCAACCGCCGGCCGGCTACGCGCAACCGTACTACCCGCCCGGCAGCAACGCGCAGAACAACCCGCAGTCGAACGTCGCGAACGCGCAGACGCTCGGCGTCGCCGAGGAGCTTGCGCAGGTCAATCGCGAGCAGTCGAGCACCGTGTCGGGCGGCCTGATCTTCCGCAATCGAGTCGGCGAGGACGGACTGTCGTCGCTCACCGACATCGAGGCGCCGATTCAGGGGCGTATCAAGGCGGGCAACGGTCACGTGGTCGTGACCGCGACCCCGGTCACGCTCGACGCAGGCACCGCGTCGAACAGCACGTCGACGCTCGCGCGCTTCGGCGCGGGGCTTTCGACCGCGTCGTCGAAATCGGCGGCGCAGAACGGCACCAACAACTACGGCAGCCAGACCGCGAGCGGTGTGGGCCTGTCCGTCGGCTATGACAGTCGCAGCATGAGCGGCGATATCGGCGTGACGCCGATCGGCTTGCGCGAGACCAACATCGTCGGTGGCGCGCAATACAACGGCGGCATCACCGACAAGGTCTCGTACTCGATCGCGGTCGCGCGGCGCGCGGTGACGGACAGCCTGCTGTCGTACGCGGGCGCGCGCGATGCGGCCGCCGGCCTCGAATGGGGCGGCGTCACGTCGAACGGCGCGCTTGCCAGCCTCAGCTGGGACGACGGCACGAGCGGCCTGTACGTGAACGCGTCGTATCAGCACTACATGGGCACCAACGTGCCGAGCAACAACGCGATCAAGGGTGGCGGCGGCGTCTACACGCGTCTGCTGAAAGACGCCGACCAGACGCTGACGGTCGGCGTGAACACGACGATCATGGGCTACAACCGCAATCTGTCGTACTTCACTTATGGCCAGGGCGGCTACTTCAGTCCGCAGCAGTACGTGATCCTGAATCTGCCGGTCGAATGGTCGGGCCGCGCGGGCCTGTTTACATATGACGTGAAGGGTTCGATCGGCGTGCAGCATTATCGCGAGGATGCGTCGAACTACTTCCCGCTGAACGACGGCTCGACGCGGCAAGGCGACGCGGCCGCCGCCGCGCAATCCCTCGGCAACGGTCTGAGCGCCGTCTACCCGGGTCAGAGCAAGACCGGCGTGTCGTATTCGATCAGCGGCGTCGGTGAATATCAGCTCGCGCCGCAGCTCGCGGTCGGGGCGACCGCGTCGCTCGGCAATGCCTATGAATATCGCGAGTGGCTCGCGGCCGTGTACGTGCGCTACAGCTTCAACAAGCAGACCGGCTTGCAGCCGTTCCCGCCGGTGCCGTTGACGTCGCAGTATCTGTCGCTGTCCAACTGACGGACGCACTCGTTGGGTGAGGTCGAGGCTTCGTACGGTGCGTTCCGTTGAAGTTCGAAGCTCGCGCAGGAATCGGGGACGACAGCACGATTCGCACCTGACCTTGGCACGACCACGCCCTACGCGAAGGTATCGAGCCACGCCTGAAATGCGGGCGCTTCTTCCGCTTTCGCCGCGCAGCAAATGCGCCTCGCGGTAAATGTTGCCCGCGCATCGAACGAGGTGCCAAATTGGTACGGTTTCGGACACGGGTGCTTACCCGGCAAAACCCCGAATAGCGTCTGCGATGCATCAACGATAAGGCGTTGTGCCCTACAATATTTGGGGTTCGCGAGGCTGCGCAACGCGCGCGAACCCTCGAAGCTTCGGTCAAGAGCCAATCATTTTCGACGTGATTTCACGTGGAGCGCTGCATGCCTTTTCCGGCACAAGACTGCGGCTGCGCTGGCTGGCGCGGCGAGATGGCGCGACGCATCAGCGAATTCGACTGGCGCGCCACCACCCTCGGCGCGATCGAAAACTGGCAGCGCAGTCTGACCTCGACGGTCCAGATGATGCTCGCCTCGCCGGTGCCGCTCGTGCTGTTGTGGGGCGAGCCCGGCTACATGATCTACAACGACGCCTATGCGGTCTTCGCGGGCGGGCGGCATCCGTATCTGCTCGGCCGTCCGGTCGAAGAGGGCTGGCCCGAAGTCGCCGATTTCAACCATCACGTGATGGTCACCTGCCTCGCGGGCGGCACGCTGTCGTATCGCGACAAGGCACTCATGCTGCTGCGCGACGGCAAGCCGGAAGACGTGTGGATGGATCTGTACTACAGCCCGGTCGCGGGCGACAGCGGCGCGCCGGCCGGTGTGCTCGCGATGGTCGTCGAGACCACTGGGCGCGTGCTGACCGAGCGGATGCGCCAGCAAGCCGAAACCGAATTGCACGAGACCAACGAACGCCTGCAGCTCGCTCTGAACACCGGCGCGGTGCTCGGCACCTGGGTGCTCGACGTGCGCACCGGCGAGGTCACGGGCGACGAACGCTTCGCGCGGACCTTCCTGTTTGCGCGCGACAAAGCGTCGAAGGGCGTCGCGCGCGAAGCCGTGACGCAGATGATCCACCCCGACGACCAGGCGCTCAACGACCGCCTGACCGCCGAAGCGATCCGCAGCGGCGAGCCGTTTCGCGCCGAGTACCGAATCCGGCGGCCTGACGGCGGCTATATGTGGGTACAGGCGAACGGCCGCTGCCAGTTCGATGAACACGGCGAACCGACGCGCTTTCCGGGCGTGCTGATCGACATTCACGAGCGCAAGATCGCCGAACAGCAGCTTCTTCAGTTGACCGAAACGCTCGAGCAGCGCGTCGCCGATTCGATCGCGGCGCGCGCGCTCGCCGAGGAACAGCTGCGCCAGGCGCAGAAGATGGAAGCGATCGGCAGCCTGACGGGCGGCGTCGCGCACGACTTCAACAACGTACTGCAGGTGATCAACGGCAATCTGCAGATGCTCGCGGCCGACGCCGACGACGACCCGGTCACGCAGCGGCGTCTATCCGCCGCGACCGATGCCGTCAAACGCGGCGCGAAGCTCGCCGCGCATCTGCTCGCGTTCGCGCGGCGTCAGCCGCTGTCGCCGACCGTGCTGAATCCGCGCCGCCTGCTGACCGGCATGAGCGAGATGCTGCATCGCGCGCTCGGCGAAACGGTGCGGATCGACACGGTGCTCAGCGACGATCTGTGGAACGTGCAGGTCGACCGCAACCAGCTCGAAAACGCGCTGCTCAATCTCGCGATCAATGCGCGCGACGCGATGCGCGCCGACGGCGTGCTGACCGTGCGCGCGACCAACCGCACGCTCGACGCCGCGTTCTGCCGCGGCAAGCCGGAGTTGTCGCCCGGCGAATACGTGGAGTTCTCGGTTGCCGACACCGGCTCGGGCATGCCGCCCGAAGTGCTGCAACGCGTGTTCGAGCCGTTCTTCACGACCAAACCCGACGGCCACGGCACCGGCCTTGGCCTGTCCATGGTGTTCGGCTTCGCGCGGCAAAGCGGCGGGCATGTGTCGATAGAAAGCGAAGTGGGATACGGCACCACGGTGTCGCTGTTCTTTCCGCGCTGCTGCGAGGCGGAGACGCCGGAGACCGTCGATGGCACCGCGGCATCGGTCGGGGGCGGCGAAACGATACTCGTCGTCGAGGACGATGCCGACGTGCGGCTGACCGCGGTCGAAATGCTCGCGCAACTCGGCTACAAGGTGCTGACCGCGTCGAACGGCGACGCGGCGCTCGAATTCATCGACAGCGACGTGCCGATCGATCTGCTGTTCACCGACGTCGTGATACCCGGCAAGCTGAAGAGCGTCGAGCTCGCGCAACGCGCGGCCGCGCGCACGCCGCCGCTGCCTACGCTGTTCACGTCGGGCTATACGCGCGACGAAATCGTCCACCACGGCAAGCTCGACGCCGGTATCACGCTGCTGTCGAAGCCGTACCGGCGCGACGATCTTGCCCGTCTGGTGCGTAACGTTCTACGCGCGGGCGCCGCGCGCGCGGACCACGCGGCCGGGATGCGCGAAGCGCGTATCGCCGCATGCGTGCCGCCCGCCGCGTACGAAAGCGCCAACCCGTGCGCCACTGCGAAGGGCCCGCGGAAAGCGTCGAACAAAGAGCCGAAGAAAAAGCCGCACAAGCCGATCCAGCCGCGTGCGGCCCACGAAGCCGCGCGCGTGCTGTTCGTCGAGGACGACACCGAATCGCGCGAGGCGCTCGGCGAACTGCTCGGCGCGTTAGGCCTCGCCTGCACCGCGGTCGCGAGCGCGGAAGCAGCGTTGCCGCTCGCGAACACGCAGCGCTACGACGTGCTGTTGACCGACCTCACGCTGCCCGGCATGTCCGGCCACGAACTCGCGCGCGCGGTGCGGCGCGTGCAGCCGGAGATACGCGTGCTGCTGGTGTCGGGCTACGGTCGCAGCGCGGAGATCGGGGCGGCGATTCCGGGTGCACGGCTACTCGGCAAGCCGCTCGATATCGCGCAGTTGCGACGCGAGTTCGCGCAATGGCTCGACCACACCGAAGCGGCGTCCTAGGGCCGAAGAGATCAGCGTCAGCTCCTTCAACGTGGTCGCGGTAATCCCCGGCGCGTCGCAGATGAAGGTCAGGAAAGCAACGCTAGCGTCATCGGACGCGAAGCAATCCGCGGTTCAGCGGGCCAAACCCCGCGTAAATCCGGAATTAGAAGGAACCGCCCAAACCGTAAGATCGACATAAACCGGTCAGTCAGGTGTTCGCGGCATGCTAGATCTTCCTCTTTCCGATGACGCCTGGGCGCGCATCAGTCATCTGTTCAAGCAGGACCCGAAGAAACGTCTGGGCCGGCCCGCGCGTCCTCCGCGCGAGATCCTGGACGCGATTCTGTGGGTCGTCACGCGCAACGAGAAATGGCATCGGCTGCCCGGCACGTTTCCGCCGTCGCAGACGTGCTACATCAGGTGGCTGCAATGGCGCCGCACGGGCTTGATGAGCGCGATTCTCGACGAGCTCGGCCTGAGCGGTTGCGCGCTTGCATCGGCGTCTCGCGCGGATTCGGCGCCTCCGGCGGGGTCGACTGCCGACGCCTGAAATCGCGGCCTGGAATGGCATATATTGTTGGTAAGGATGAGTACCGCAACGGCGCGGCCCCGATCTGCATCAGCCGCGCGGGTGCGGGTATGATGCCGGGCGCGGTGCCCTCCGCACCCGCTTCCGATGCCGCATTTTTTGCCACGAGAACCATCATGCCTGCCCAACACGACGAAGCACCCGGCGCTCACGACACGACGGACAAGCCGAAGCGCAAGACGCTGTCCATGTCCGTGCGCAATCTCCTGATGGTCGCCATTGGCGTCGTGATGTTCACGATCGTGTCGGGCGTCGTGCTGTACAACCCGATCATGTACGGCGACGAGATCCCGAACTTCGGCATCATCCTGATGCTGACGGTGCCGGTCATCGCGGGCGTTGCGTTTCGGGTCGGGCTCGACGCGTGGCTCGATCGCGAGTGAGCGGCAAGAACGCCACGTCCTCATCCCGTCATGCCGCCTCGACCGGCAATACGACCCACACTTCGAGGCCGCCGCCGTCGCGCGGATGAAACTGCAGGCCGCCGCCGTGCAGCCGCGCGATCCGATCGACGATCGACAGCCCCAGCCCCGTGCCGCCGCTATGCGCACGCGCATTGCGGCCGCGCTGGAACGGCGCCTTCAGCTTCTCCAACTCCTCTGCCGTCAAACCTTTACCGCGATCGCCGACCGCAACCGTGACCGCGTCCTGCGTCGCCCACGTGCGCACCGCAAGCCCGCTGCCGCCGTAGACGATCGCGTTCTGCATCAGATTCATCAGCAGCCGCATCATGCTGATCGGCCGATATCGAACGGCCGGCAAGCTGCCCAGCGACAGGTCGAACTCGTGCCCGAGCCCCGCGAAGTCGCCCGCGAGCCGTTCGATCAGCGCATTCAGATCGCCGGGCTGCGCTTCCTCGCGCTCGCCGCTGCCCGCGTAATCCATGAACTGCTGCAGAATCGTCTCGATCTGATCGAGATACGATTCGGCGGCGATGACGAAACTGCTGTCGGCCCCCTGCGGCATCGCCATCGCCATCGACAGGCGCAGCTTCGTCAACGGCGTGCGGATGTCGTGCGAGATGCCCGCGAGCATCAACGCGCGCGTCGCTTCGGCGTCCTGTAACGCGCGCGTCATCTGATTGAAAGCGCTGCCCACGGCGGCGATTTCGGCGGGGCCGTCGGTGGGCAGCGGCGCGGGCAGGTCGCCGGCGCTGACGCGCCGCGCCGCTTGCGTGAGCTCGTGCAACGGTTCGTTCAGGTGCAGCTGGATCGCGTAGCCGGCGAGCGCGGCGAGCACGCCGAGACCCAACGACAGGAAGATCGCCGCTTCGAGGCCGCTGCCCTGCGCGTCCTCGGGAACCGGCAGCGCAATCCAGTATGGCGCGCTGGCCAACGAACCGGCCGCGTGGTCGGACCCGGCAGCCGGCGCATGCATGCGAATCCACAGCCGCTGCCCGCCCTCGGTCTGCCACCGCACGGGCATATCGGCGGGCAGATGCTTCTGCAAGCTGTCGACGAAAACGCCGTGCTGATAGGTGCTGTACACATGCAACAGATCGTGCGGCGGTGCGTCGGTCGCTTCGGGCGGCAACTGTTCGCGCGCGTCGAGACGCGCGGTCAGCGCCGCGCGCGAGGCGGGCGGAGTGGCCGCGAGCAGGTTGTCGAGCGTCGTCACGTAGGTCGCGAACACGGCCGCCGCGCGTTCGACGCGTGGCCGCTGCACGTAATGCAGCAGCACGACGATCGAGCAGATCTGGCTCAGCATCACGAGCGCGATCAACAGCGCGATATTGCGCGCGAGCAGCGTGCGCGGCAGCAGTGTGCGCGACAGTGAGCGCATCATGATTCGACATCGGCGACGAGCATATAGCCGACGCCCCAGACGGTGCGAATGAAACGCGGCTTCGACGGATCGTCCTCGACGATCTGCCTCAGCCGCAGTACCTGTACGTCGATGCTGCGATCGAGCGCGTCATGGTCGCGCCCTCGCGCACGAGCGAGCAGGTTGTCGCGGCTCACCGCGCGATTCGGCGACGACGCGAGCGCGACCAGCAGCAGCATCTGCGCGGAATGAATCTCGAGCGGCTCGCCCGCGCGCGACAGCTCCTGCTTGCCGATGTCGAGCGTGAAGTCGCCGAAACGCACGCGCTGCGACGTCAGCGTGAGGTCGCCCGCGGCCATCTTCTGGCGGCGCAGCAACGCATTGATTCGCGCCACCAGTTCGCGCGGCAGAAACGGTTTCGCGAGGTAGTCGTCGGCGCCGGTTTCGAGGCCGGTCACGCGATCGAGCGGATCGCCCTTCGCCGTCAACATCAGGATCGGCAAGGTCTGCCCTTGAGCGCGCAGTTTCGCGCAGATCTCGAGGCCGTCCTCTTCGCCGATCATCAGATCGAGTATCAGCAGGTCGAACGGCTCGCGCTCCAGGTAGCGATTCAGGCGCTTGCCGTCCTCGGCCGCGCGCACGTCGAAGCCGTGACCGCGCAGAAAGCGCAGCAGCATGTTGCGCAACTCGGCTTCGTCGTCGAGCACGATGATCCTGGCGGGGCGTTCCATCCGAAAGCTCCTCGATAACCGAGCCGCTCAGTGTGCGGCCCCGCGTTCCTGCATGAATGCCTCGATCTGCGGGAGCGTAATGTAGCCGGCCTTCTGCGTGTCGATCTCGTCGAAATGACGCGCGAGCAGCGGCATGCCGGCCGCTGCCTGGTCGCGCGTCAGCTTGCCGTCGTGGGTGGTGTTCGCGCTTGAAAAACGCGTTTGCAACTGCTGCTCCATGCGCTCCATCCGCTGCTGGCTGATACCTTGCGGCGCGGCGGCCTGAGCGAACGCGACGGTGGACGCGCAGCACAGCAGCACGGTGGCGAGCAACTTCTTCATGACTGACTCCTTCGGTTGGAACATCGACCGTCGCCTGCCTGGGTGCCGCGATCCGTTTCGATGACAGGCCGAATTGTTGGTCAGACGCCGCGCGATCGCAATTCGAGAATCATGTCGAATCATGTCACGGCGCCGGGTGCCGCTGCAGCGTGACATCGAATGAAATGAGTTCGCGGTTTCGTTTTGCGGGCCTGCTGCGTATCGTTCCGTCTGCCGTTCGTCGGCATTCACGTATCAGGAGTCCCAAATGACTATCCGTCTCGCCTGCGCCTCGACTTTCACCGCCATCGGTCTCGCCTGTTCTTCCGCTGCCTACGCGCGAGTCGTCGTGTATCTGCCCGCCGCCGTGGTCTACGCGCCGCCGCCGCGGCCGGTCTACTACCCGGTGCCGGTCAATCCCGTGTATGTATCGGCACCGCCTGTCGACGTGCCAGTGGCGGCCGCGACCATCGTCGCGGCGCCGCCCGCGCTCAACTATGCGGTGGTGCCCGCGCCGACGGTCAGCTATGCGCAACCGCTCGTGATCGCGCCGCGTTGAAAGCGCGCGCCGGGCCGTCGCGCTGGCGGTTTCGATCGCCCCGAGACCGGCCCACGCCGTTGACTCAGCATAGGACACGCGCCTCGCGGGCACGCCTGGTGAATTCCCGTTGTCCCGTTGAAAGGTGGAGCGCCGCGTAAAGCTTGCATGGAGTTTGCCGCTTCTTACCATCGCGCACGGCGCCAGGCGCGCGCTCGATGTGGCGCTCTGCGCCGGCACGGCTGATATTGACTACATATAGGCGGGATGGAACGGACCTTGCGACCCCTGTCAGGTTCGCGCGCCCCTTATCCCACCTTCTTTCCTGGACCTTTGTGATGAGCTACCAAGATATCGACAAGGAAATCGCCCACCTCGAAGTCGTTTTCAACGCACTTTCTGGGCGCGACCGTTTTCCGCTGTCGTACTGGCATCGTCGGCTGCATGCGTTGAGCCGTTCGTCGATGGTGCCCGCGCAACGCCAGCGCGTCGCCCACCTCGAAGCAAGGCTGCGCTCGGTCGGCGCGCGACTGGACCAGCTCGCCGGCGCGACGCGCGTCGGTTCCTGCACAAGCCCGCTGATGGCGGGCGGGTCCGGCATCCGTTCAGCCAGTTAATATCCGCGCCCCAAGCGCCAGCACGAGCGCGGGCACCATCACCAGCGCGCCGACTTTCAGAAACTTCATGAAGCTGACGTCTTCGCCTTCGCGGCGAATCGCGTTGAGCCACAGGATCGTCGCGAGCGAGCCGGTGATCGACAGGTTCGGCCCGAGGTCGACGCCGATCAACAGCGCGTCGATCACGCGCTCGGGGCTATGCGCCTGCATCACGGTCGAACTCGCGATCAAGCCGGCCGGCAGGTTGTTGATCAGATTGCTGAGGAACGCGACGCTCGCGCCGGCCCACCCGGCCGCTTCCATTTCGTTGTGTTCGGTCGCGCGACGCAACGCACCCGCGAACATGTTGATCACACCGGTGTGATCGAGCATCTCGACCAGCACGAACAGCCCGGCGACGAGCGGCAACACGTTCCACGAAATTTCGCGCATCATCGGCAGCGGCGATCTGCGCTCCTTGATCAGCACGACGAGCGCGGTCAGCGTGCCGAGGATCGCGGTCGGCAGGCCGAGCTGGATGTCGTAGGCGGAGACCGTCAGCAGCGCGCCGGCCGTCACCGCGATGCCCGCGAGCGCGACGCGCCCGCTCGCCGACAGCTCGACCGCGTCGAGATTTGCCTCGCAGACGCCAGCGAGCGCCTCGCGTTGCGTCCAGCGCAGCATCACGAAGGTCGCGGCAATCGACAGCACCGACGGCAGCGTGAAGCGCAGCATCCACGGTCCCAGCGGCGGCGTGTGATTGCCGTACAGCACGATGTTGGCCGGATTCGAAATCGGCAGCACGAAGCTTGCCGCATTGGCGACGAACGCGCAGACGAACAGCAGCGGCAGCGGCGGTGTCTTCGCTTTCTTCGCCGCCGCGAACACGGCGGGCGTCAGCACGACGGCGGTGGCGTCGTTGGAAAGAAACGCGGTGATCACCACGCCGAACAGATACACGAGCACGAACAGCTTGCGCGGCGAACTGCGCGCATGATTGACAGCGAGCACCGCGACCCAGTCGAACAGCCCTTCGCGGCGGCCGACTTCGGATAGCAGCATCATGCCGAACAGGAACAGATAGACGTCGGTGCCCTTGCCGATCGCTTCGACCGCGAGATGCAAGGGCAATAGGCCGAGGGCGACGAGCAGCACCGCGCCGGCGACGGCCCACACGGCTTCGGGCCATTTGAACGGCCGTGTGATCACGCCGGCGGTAGCGAGCGCGGCAATACTCCAGGAAAGAAAAACGGAATTCACGGCTTAACGCCCGGATAATGGGTTATGTCCGTGGCTGCGCAAAGCGCGCAACCTTGTTGTTCGGGGCAACAAATTACCACAGCGGTACCACGGCGAGCGCTCCATAGCAGTGTGCGTGCCTTCATGCGCGGACCTTTCTGCGCGCATACCTCTCGACACGATCAACATCACCGCGACAACGATCTGTTCCCGCCCACCCGCCTATTCAGTTTGAATGGGCATCCCTACTATCCGCATTCTCACGCGGCTTCTCGCGAGCAACGGATAGAACACGATGCAAACACACGCTTGCGCTCCCACGCGCTACCACGGCGCGGCGATCGCGCTGCACTGGCTGGTCGCCGCGCTGATGATCTGCGGCTTCTACATCGGCTGGATCATGACCGATATCCCCGGCTTCACGCCGACGAAGCTCAAGTACTTCTCGTGGCACAAATGGATCGGCGTGACCGTGTTCGCGCTGGCGCTGCTGCGGGTGCTGTGGCGCGCGACGCATCGCGCGCCCGAACTCGATGCCGCGACGCCCGCGTGGCAGAAGGCCGCCGCGCATCTGGTGCACGGTCTGCTGTATCTGCTGATGCTCGCGATTCCGCTGTCCGGCTACTTCTACAACTCGGCGGCCGGCATTCAGGTCGTGTATCTGGGCATCCTGCCGCTGCCGACGATCATCGGTCCCGATCAGGCGCTGAAGGCCGCGCTGCGCACGGTGCACGTGCTGCTCAACTACACGCTGCTCGCGCTCGTGATCATGCACGTGCTTGCGGCGCTCAAGCATCAGTTCGTCGATCGCGACGGATTGCTCGCGCGCATGGTGCCGTTTCTGAAGACCCGCGCATAACGATACGACAGCTTGAAGAAAGCCATCACTTTTGTCGATTGGTTACGACTGGTTGGCAATCAAATTCCTCGCGGTGTGCAATCACGCCGCGAAGCTCGGATAGGATGTGTACCATCATGAAGACACCCTTTTATCTCTCCGCTCATCGCGCGACGCTCGCTTCTTTCGCGGCGCTTGCGCTGCTCGGCGCAAACCTCGCGCACGCCGACGTCGACCTCGCGAAAAGCAGCGTCATCGCCACGACCAAACAGATGAACGTGCCCGTCGACGGCAAGTTCAGGAAGTTCTCCGCGCAACTGAATTTCGATCCGGCGAAGCCGGCTGCGGGCAGCGCGAACGTGTCGATCGACACCGCGAGCTACGACCTCGGCGCCGACGACTACAACAAGCAGGCGCAAGGCAAGGAATGGTTCGACAGCGGCGCCTTCCCGAGCGCGACCTTCGTGTCGAGCTCGATCGCGCCGGCTGGCGGCAACCAGTACAAGGTGACCGGCAAGCTGACGATCAAAGGCAAATCGCAAACGGTCGTCGTGCCGGTCGTGATCGCGAGCCAGGGCGCCACGCAAACTTTCGACGGCTCGCTGCCGATCAAGCGCACGCAGTTCGACGTCGGCACCGGCGAATGGAAAGACACGTCGGTGGTCGCCGACGAAGTCGTCATCAAATTTCATCTGGTCGCGGCGAAGAAATAACCCACAACGCCGCAGCACCGCCTTACCCTTCGACCCCTGGAGTCCACCTTGAAGCAATCCTTCCTGCTCGCCGCCGGCGCGCTCGCCGCTGCATGCTCGTTCAACGCGATGGCCGCCGCCGAAACCTACCTGCTCGATCCGACGCACACGTCGCCGAGCTTCGAGACCGACCACTTCGGCGGCCTGTCGATCTGGCGCGGCAAGTTCCAGAAAAGCAGCGGCACCGTCGTGCTCGATCGCGCGGCGAAGACCGGCACGGTCGAGGCGACGATCGACCTGACCTCGGTCGGCATCGGCAACGACAAGCTCAACGAGGAACTGGTCGGCGACAAGTTCTTCGACACCGCGAAGTTCCCGACCGCGACCTACAAGGGCACGCAGATCCGCTTCGACGGCGACAAGCCGGTCGAAGTGATCGGCACGCTGACGCTGCACGGCGTCACGAAACCGGTCAACCTGAAGATCGAATCGTTCAAGTGCATCCAGCACCCGGTTCTGAAGCGCGAAGTGTGCGGCACCGAATCGGTCGCGACGTTCAATCGCGACGATTTCGGCATCGACTTCGGCAAGGCGTACGGCTTCAACATGAAGACCACGCTGCATATCCAGGCCGAAGGCGTCAAGCAGTAAGCGCGTCACGCCCGGCACGGCCGGGCGCCGAACTACTGGATCGCGGGCTGCGCCGGCGCGTGCGACGCGCATCGCATCCTGCGATGCCCAGAGGGCTCGATGATATTCAACGGGCGGTGGTGCGAGACAATTATCCTTTGCCAGCATTACCGCTGGCTCAGGCCCCGGCCCGTCCACTTAGCCGACTGTCCGAATTCGCGAGGCCACCTCTGGCATCCGCCCCAAGCAGCACGGAGTATGGGCCGTCAACGCCCGCGAGCCGCAGCTTCGAAGACTGCGCTGTCCTCGGCGAGTGTCAGCTCGCTCGCGGCGGTCTTCGCGGGCTGACAGTCGCCGTCGTTCGAGCCGCGCTCCACGCTATCGATCGCCTCGCGCTGCAGCGTGAACGGCATGCTCAGCTGCACCAATTGCTTGACTTCGTAGAGCTTCGCCGACACGCCTTTCCTCGGCGCCGCGACGCTCGTCTGGTGCCCCGTGCCGATGGCCGCCAGGGCCGTGCCGCCCCGGGCTTTTCACGTCCACGACGCGCCGCCCCGCGACGGAGCGCCTGAAGGCGCGCGCCACTTCGGCTTCCATCTGTTCCCATGCGTCCTCGGAAATCGGCGCAAGCTCGCGATGCAGGTTATTCATATTGTGAAGTTCCTTTAAGTGAGCCGATGTTCAATGTTCCTCTGCGGCTTGTTTCGTTTGATGGCGTGCTGGACGGCTGAGATGACGTCGACGCCGCCGCAGAGCCTCTGTCCGGGAGCGCATCGAGCAGATCGGCGGACGGCACGAAGAAGAGACCTCCCGTCACTGCGCGGCTGTAGTCGAGCAATCGGTCGTAATTGCCCGGCGGGCGACCGACGAACATGTTTTCCATCATCTGCTCGATCGGCGCGGGCGTGCGCGCATAGCCGATGAAGTATGTCCCAAACTCCTTTGCGCCAGGACGGCCGAAGGCCATGTTGTGCCGCAGGATCTTGATCTCCTGGCCGTTCTCATCGATGGTCGTGAGCGAGCTATGCGAGCACGAGGGCTTCACAGCCGCGTCTAGTTCGACGTCGGACAGCTTCTTGCGCCCGATGATCTTTTCCTGTTGCTCCACCGTCAGGCCATCCCATGCATCCATATTGTGAAAGTACTTCTGCACAATCACATAGCTGCCGCCCGCGAATTCCGAATCCTCCTCGCCGATGATCGTGTGGTTCGGGGCGCTTCTCCCTGATGGATTCTCCGTGCCGTCGACGAAGCCCACCATGTCGCGCAGGTCGAAGTAGCGAAAACCCTGCACCTCGTCGACGACCGTGACGGCGTCGCCCAGTTTGATGAGCAACTGTGACGCGAGCTCGAAGCATAGATCCAAGTGATCCGCGCGGATATGCAGCAGGATGTCTCCGGGTGTGGCAATGGCGCGGCGCTCGCCCGATCCGACCTCGATGAAAGGATGCAGCGACGCGGGACGCGGCGCGCCGAAAAGAAAATCCCACGCTTCGGAACCGAAGCCGCACACGCAAGAAAGGTTAGCGGTAGGCGCGCGTGTGCCGACCGCGCGGACCAGCGCGGCAATGTCGCCGCACCATTCACGCACGGTGTCGGCTTGGCCTTCGCCGCGCGCTACCGTGAGTGTGAGGAAAATCGCACTTCGGGAAATCGGATCACAGACGGCTTGTGGTTCGGGAGTGTCGTTGTTGGGCATCTGAAATTTATTTGATTACGCCAAGGGAGTCACGACGGCATTCATGCAACGGCGGACCGCGATGGACTCGAAATAATGCTGGATTTCGTCACCCAAGCAAGCCTCGCCCCGTGCGCACATGGTCGACCCAAACGCCTGGACGTTTGCCGCTTTAGCTTCGAGTCCGCGGGTGCGCTTGCGCTCGTCAACGAATACTCAGGGTTCGCCGTCGCACCGGCTCACTATATTGCCTTCGCAGGGCGTTGTCACGTTCGCGCGACAGGTTGCCCACCTGATCATGGACCGAAGCGAATCGTTGTAGTTGACGCACTGACTTGAAGCGGCGCATCACTTTCTCGCGTATCCGCGTTGGCTGGTGCGAGTTCTCCGCCCGGTTGTTCAATCCTTTGTGCTGGCGGTGTTCGACGTTCAACCCCAGATCCTTGTTCGCTGCGGCGTAGCTCTTGAGCTTGTCGGTGATCAGTACACGCGGGGCGCGCCGTGCTGGTCCACCGCACGCCACAACCAGTGCTTCTTGCCGTTGATGGTGACCACTACTTCGTCGAGGTGCCACTTATCGCCGCGGGCCAACGCGGTAGAGCGAATACGCCGGGCAATGCCCAGGCCAAACCTCACCGACCAGCGCCGCACCGTCTCGTAGGTCAGATCGATGCCGCGCGCGCCCAGCAGTTCTTCGACCATGCGCAGGCTTAATGGGAAACGGTAGTACAACCACAGCGCGTAGCCGATCACGTCGGGCGGGAATCGGTAGCCGGCATAGGAAATGGTGTCGGTGGCAGGTGCGTCGTGCTGCAGGGCGGCTCGTTTCATATCAGAGATTGTCGCCGGATCTCCGTCAACCTGCCAATAACGTGACAGTACCCTTGAAAGACAAGCGCCGATACAGGCGATCGGCTGGAATTGTGCGCCATCAGCAGTTCCAGCCAGTCAAGCAGGAAGAAGTCAGACTCCGATACACTCGTTCGCTTTTCGCATCGCGTGACATAGGCCGGTCTCAACGGCAAACCGCGTGTAAGATCGTTCGAATACTGCCACCGTGGCCGATTGCTGTAATTCGAACGCCGCTTGCTTCATCCGTACGAATGTGCATGTGTTGCCGGGAGACGATGCGATGCGCGTACTGCTCGTCGATGATCACGAACTCTTCAGAGCCGGTCTCGGACTGCTCATCAAGGAGCTTTTTCCGGATGTCGAACTGCTGCATGCGAATACGTTATCGCATGGAGTCGATCTGGCGATGACCGAGCAGCCGGACATCGTTTTTCTCGACCTCGAACTCCCTGACGGGCACGGTTGCGACGCGCTGGTCCGGTTGAAAGACGCACGATCGTCCTTGCCCGTGGTCGTCGTATCGGCTGATGAAAGCATGGAGACGGTCGGTCGATGCCTCGAACTCCGCGCGATGGGCTACGTGCCGAAATCGT
This sequence comes from Paraburkholderia sp. UCT31, assembly GCF_014397655.1. Taxonomy (NCBI): domain Bacteria; kingdom Pseudomonadati; phylum Pseudomonadota; class Betaproteobacteria; order Burkholderiales; family Burkholderiaceae; genus Paraburkholderia; species Paraburkholderia sp. UCT31. Next base: position 2,815 of record NZ_VZQP01000025.1, on the reverse strand, counting down.
CGTCGCCCGAAGCACTCCATGCCGCGATCGTTGCCGTGCTTTCAGGCGGCGTGTTCCTGCCCGCGGCGAGCATCGCCGGGCTGAGGCGCGCGATCGACATCGCCGGGGCACCGGCACGCGAATCAGCAGTAGCACAGCCGACGAACGGCGGCGCCGACCCTTGGGACGCTCCGCTCCTTGGACTCACGCCGCGTGAGTACGAAACACTTGCGTGGCTCGTACGCGGGCTCCCTTCCAAAGCCATCGCGTCGAAGATGGGGCTCGAAGACATCACAGTGCGCAAGTACATCAGTCATCTGCTTGCGCACTTCAACCTGCGGCGCCGCACTGAACTCATCGTGATGCTGGCCGACAAGGGCATAACGCTCGGGACGCTATCGGTCACTGATCCTTCGCGAGATCGAGACTCGCCTTCCGATGGGCCGCAACGAACCGGCTGATATTCGCCACCAGATCTTCCGGTGCCGAGGACTTGCGCAGCAGCACGAATGGCTCCGGAAAGTCGCGAAGCACTTGAACGGAGAGTAACTCGCCCGTGATGAATGCGACCGGAATAACGCCCGCCCACGCGAAGTGACGCCTGATCCGATCGGCAACCTCCTTGCCGGAAGCCCCATCGCGCAGCCGGATATCGGTCACGATGAGATCGGGAATGCGGCTATCATCGGCGAGAATGGCTTCAAACCCGGCCATCGACTCCGCGGCCTGCACAAGCGAGCCCGCGCTCGAGAAAAGGCGTCGCAGGCCTTCGAGGACGGTTGGTTCGTCGTCACACAGCAGCATGAACGTGCCGTTGAGAATATGGCCCGCTTGAAGAGTGACCGCTCGGTCTCGATGGACGGCGGGGCCACTCGTCGCCGCGCGAGTCTGAGATCGATTCCCCGCAACTGGGCCGTCTGCCGGTACTGCTCGAGCACCTCGGTCAACAGGTCGGGCGTATTGACCGACGTCAGGCGGGGAACATACGAGCCCAACTCGCTATAGTCCTGGATGTCCTTGAACATGTCGAGGATGTCGGACGCGGTCTCCTGGATGACGTCGAGGTCGCGTTCCACCGCGCGTTCGTCCCTGATCCTCGTCCGGGCACTGCGGATGAAAAGGTTGATCGCGGCGAGCGGCTGCTGGATGTCGTGATACGCCGACGAAAAGAACCGCTCCTTCTCCTTGACGAGTTCCTGCATGCGCTTGTTCTGTTCGTTGACCGCACGCGACGCAGCTTCGACGCGCGCCTTGGCCGCGCGCAAGTTGCGCTGATACATGAATTCGCGTCTTGCCGAACGTTCCAAGGGAATACTGACAACCAGCCCGATGGCATATGTCAGCGGCACGCTCGTGCCGTGCGCAATCACCGACGACAGGTGCATGCCGAACCTCTCGCCCGGAGGCTGGAGGTAGAGCATGAGCAGGTAGCTCGCGACGCAAAGCCCGACCAGCCACGCTGCCGTGATCGCCCGAAGCCGGAAAGCCATGAATATCGTGAACAGGGTAAGCGTCAGGATCGAATAGTGTTCATGCCACTGCAGGTCAACGATCTGCAGCATTCTGAGGGTGGCCAACCAGGCGCTGAGCGTCCACATGCAGAGCAGCCCGACGGCCCAGCGTTCGTCGAGTGCGCGCGGGGTCCACAACAGGACGGCCACGCCCATGCCGATCGCCGCAGCGGTTCTCACGAAAATGAGTTCGTTGTGGTGCAGGTAGGTGGGATCGAGTATGTCGAGTCGCCCGAAATCACGGATGGAAAAAACGATCCATAACGCGGTGAAGATTGCGATGGCCAGTCTTCGCTGTCCGGAGAAGCGCTGCGCGTAGTCCATCCGGAACGCACGTTCCTGAGCCGCCGATCTGAACCTGCGCACCCAGAGGCCCGACGATCTCATGGCGATACTCGATCAGGAATGTCGCCGTCCGCGGATACGGCAGCGTGACATTCAAACAGAATAGCAGGACGTCATTCGAGTCCGAACACACAAATGTAGCGGTACGAATGTGCCTGTCTGCTTCCGGATTCCTACATCTTTCGCAGCTCGATTTCGGGCGCTCGCCTACCTACGTGGGTGTCGGCGGCGTGGGCTGTCGTCGAAAATCAATATGACAGCGCCGGGAAACGGGAGTCGAGAAATCCTGCTTGCTGGCAATTATGAGGAGGTTGTCATGAAATCAGTCGTTATCGCGGTTGCCGCAGCGTCGGCGCTTTCCTTCCCTCTTTTCACGTTCTCTCAGACCGATCCGACACCGACACGTGCCCAGGTGCGGGCGGAGCTACAGCAGCTCGAACAGGCCGGGTATGATCCGGCCAAAGGCGAGGATGCGAGTTATCCGAGCGACATCCAGGCGGCGGAGGCACGGATATCGACCCAGAGCCCAACCGCGTATGGCGGCGTGCCCTTCGGCTCATCGACGTCCGGTTCCCGCGCGGTCGTTCGCCCCGCCTCTACCGAAGACATGAAGCAACTCTATTTTGGAGGCGAGTAGTACCTTCCCCTTCTTCCCGCTGTGGTGTGCCACATCGGAACCGCTGCTTGATCAATCGCGGAACGACTTGTGCGCCGGAAATGTCAATCTTCGGCGCACGCCGGAACCCGGGAGCGGTTGCCTCCCTGGTGCCGCGATCCCAGCGACCATTGCCTTGCTGCCGGGTTTCCCGATTGTCCACGAACGGGCCGGAACTGACCGGCGAGCTTCGGTAAGCGTTAAGGGTTATTCGACGTCTGCCCTCATTCACATGGCTGTGAGTGTGCCGCGGCGCGTGTGGGCAGGCGTCGGATAAGCCTCGAGGGAGGAAACCGCGGGATGGTCCGAGACGCTCGGAATTTCA
>NZ_VZQP01000024.1:0-124052 GCF_014397655.1 Paraburkholderia sp. UCT31 | reverse complement strand
ACACCTTCCTGCTGACGATCTTCCTGCGCCACGACGAATCGAAGCCGCTGCCGAAAATCAACGATCAACTGCGCGAGCAGGGCTTCTTCAAGACCTTCCCGCCGCCAGGCATCGAAGTCGTGTCGTGGTACGTGATGATGGGCATCGGGCAGGTCGTGACGCTGCGCGTGCCCGCGAGCCGGTTGCGTGAAGTGAACCGCGCGATCGAATCGACCGCGTGGGGCGGCTATCACACCGAGTTCTATCCGACCTACGACTACAAGGCGCAGGCGCAGCAAATGCGCGCAACTGAGGGCAAGTAGCGTTGAGCGTGCCAGCAGCTTGCCGCTAACGGCACGCATCGGCACGGCGCGGCGCGAGTAGCTGGATGAATCCGCAGGCTTCTCACGGATTGGGGACAGCTATTAGCGGGTTTACGCGAGCCGCGCTCCGGGTCGATAATGCCCCGGTCGTTCCGGCCCCCTGCCTGCGACGCCTAACGTGCCTTCGAGCGCTTCGCTGCATATCGAGGCCCGCTCCACCTGACCCACCGCCCCGTGTTGAAAACTGCGCGTTTTTTCGACCTGCTTCGCATTCCTGGCTTCAAGCCGCTCGCCGCCGCCACCCTGATGCTCGGTGTGGCGATGTCCTTCACCGCACCGTATCTGTCTCTGTTCGGCATCGAACGCGCCGGCATGACGCCGTTCCGGCTCGGCGTATTCATGACGTTGATCGCCGCGAGCGGCGTGCTCGCGAGCACGGTGGCGGGGCGCTGGAGCGACCGGAGCGGGCGGCATCGACCGTTATTGCTGGCGGCGCTCATCGCAGCCGCGCTCGGCTACCTGTGTCTGTGCGTGGTGCGCGATTACCGGCTGCTGCTCGTGGTCGGCATCGTGTTCATCGGCGCGGGCGGTTCGGCGATTTCGATGGTGTTCTCGTTCAGCCGCGCGGCGCTGCCGGTGCCCGACCCTGCCGAGCGCGTGTTCGCGAGCGCGACGCTGCGTACGATCCTCTCGGCCGCATGGGTGTTCGGGCCGGCGGTCGGCGCGCTGGTGCTCGCCGCGACGAGCTTCACCGGACTCTTCCTGTTCGCGGCCGCCAGCTTCGCGACCTGCGGCTTCATCGTCTGGCGCATGCAGGAGCCGCAGAGCCATCTCGGCGATCACACGGTCGAGGACACCGCGTCGGAGCCGTCCGCGTCGATCACGGTGCCGCCGCTGAGGCAGCCCGGCGAGGACGCGCACGAAACGCTGCCGGTCGCGTCGGCGAACGACATCCTGCGCTCGGTGACCGCGCTGACCTTGCTCGGCCTCGCCGCGAACGCGACGATGATCGTACTGCCGCTGTACATCGTGCATGGGCTCAACGGCACGCATCTCGACGTGTCGGTGATGCTCGGTCTCGGCGCGCTGACCGAGATCCCGATGATGCTCGCGCTCGGCGCGAAGTCGTCGTCGCTGCACAAGCCGAACTGGCTTGCCGCGTGCGCGGCCGTGCATGCGGTGTACTTCGTCGCGATGTCGCTGGCGGGCAACGTCAGCGAGCTGATCCCGATGCAGATGCTGAACGCGTTCGTGGTCGCCGTGACCTCGTGCCTCGGCATGACCTACGTGCAGGATCTGATGCCGCATTCGCCCGGGCGCGCGACCGCGCTGTTCTTCAATGCGGCGCGGGTCGGCTCGATCCTGTCGGGCGTGCTGTCGGGGCTGCTCGTGCAGGCGTTCAGCTATCGCGGCACGTTCCTGTTCTGCGGACTGCTGGGGCTGTGCGCGCTGGTGCTGTTCGCGGTGCCCGGCTATCGCTATCCGCTGATGTGGCGCGCGGTCAAGCGCTTCGCGGCCGAGCAATACGCGAAGCTGGCCGCCCGCCGCGGCACGCGCGTGCCCGAGCGCAGCGAATGACACGTGAGCCCGCCGCGTTCGCTTTCGCGCGGATGCGGCGCGCCTCCAGTTGCGTGGAACTTTGAGCCGCGCTGCGCCTCTGCAAAAAAGTGCGGCTTGCTTCGATACATGCGGCGTAGCTCGCGACACAGCGTCTATGCTTAAGGGCAGCCACGCCGCCGCAACACGACGACCGGAAAATCGGGCAGCGCAACGCAGCATCTTTCGGAGCGAGCCATGCAGCTAGGCATGATTGGATTGGGACGAATGGGCGCCGACATGGTGCGGCGCCTGACCAGGGGAGCTCAGCAGTGCATCGTCTACGACGTGCAGCCGGCGGCGGTCGACAGGCTGAAGCAGGAAGGCGTGGCCGGCGCGAGCTCGCTCGAAGACCTCGTCGCGAAGCTCGACAAGCCCCGCGCCGTGTGGCTGATGGTGCCCGCCGCCGTGGTCGACGCGACGCTCGACAAGCTCGTGCCGCTGCTCGAGTCGGGCGATGTCGTGATCGACGGCGGCAACTCCTACTACCACGACGACATCCGCCGCGGCCAGCAACTCGGCGCGCGCCAGCTTCATTACGTGGACGTCGGCACGAGCGGCGGCGTCGCGGGGCGCGAGCGCGGCTACTGCCTGATGATCGGCGGCGAGGCTGAGGTCGTCAAACGGCTCGAACCGATCTTCTCGACGTTGGCGCCCGGCGTGGGCACGCAGAGCGCGACACCGGGCCGCGCGGCGGGCGCGAGCACCGCTGAGCAGGGCTTTCTGCATTGCGGCCCGCAAGGCGCGGGGCATTTCGTCAAGATGGTTCATAACGGCATCGAGTATGGGCTGATGGCCGCCTACGCCGAGGGTCTGAACGTGCTGCGCCACGCCGACGCCGGCCGGCACGCGCGCGAGGCCGATGCGGAGACCTCGCCGCTGCGCCGTCCCGAGCTGTATCAATACGATCTGAATCTCGCGGATATCGCCGAGGTCTGGCGGCGCGGCAGTGTCATCGGCTCGTGGCTGCTCGACCTGATCGCCGGCTCGCTCGCCGGCGACACCGAACTGAAAGGCTACGCGGGCCGCGTATCGGATTCGGGCGAGGGGCGCTGGACCGTCACGGCGGCCATCGACGAAGGTGTGCCGACGCCGGTGCTCAGCGCGGCGCTGTTCGCGCGCTTCAGTTCACGCGGAGAAGCCGATTTCGCGAATCGCGTGCTGTCGGCGATGCGGCACGATTTCGGCGGCCACGCGGAAAAACCCGTCGCGCCGGACGGCGGGCTGAAGTAGCCGAGGCCATCCACGCGTGCGCTATCACGCCGATCCGCCAAACCGTCCCGCCGAACTTGCCACAAGGAACCGCGATGCCAGTCACCTCCGCCACGCCGCACGACGTCGTGTTTCTGTTCGATTGCGACAACACGCTGCTCGACAACGATCACGTGCTGCAGGATCTGCGCGCGCACATGATGGGCCAGTTCGGCGAAGAGAACAGTGCGCGCTATTGGGAAATCTTCGAGAACCTGCGCACCGAACTCGGTTACGCCGACTACCTCGGCGCGCTGCAGCGCTACCGGACCGAGCATCCACGCGACACGCGCCTGCTGTTGATGTCGTCGTTCCTGATCGAGTATCCGTTTGCGAACCGGCTCTATCCGGGTGCGCTCGACGCGCTGCGGCATCTCGGCAAGCACGGGCCGACGGTGATCCTGTCGGATGGCGACGTCGTGTTCCAGCCGCGCAAGATTTCGCGCTCGGGCTTGTGGGACGAAGTCGACGGGCGCGTGCTGATCTACATCCACAAGGAGTTGATGCTCGACCAGGTGATGGAATGCTATCCGGCGCGCCATTACGTGATGGTCGACGACAAGCTGCGAATTCTGAGCGCGATGAAGAAGGCATGGGGCGCGGAGCTGACCACCGTGTTCCCGCGCCAGGGACACTATGCGTTCGATGCGAAGGAGATCGCGAGCAATCCGCCCGCGGACGTGACGGTCGGGCGGATCGGCGAGTTGGCGGAGATCGACGTGCAAACGCTGTTGCGTAGCGCGAAGGGCAACTAGGCGGCGCCGCGCGCGTGATGCGGGCGCCGTTTGGTGACATCGCGGGCTCACGCGCCCAGCGCTTTCAGGCGCGCCAGGGTATCGGCCGCGCCCATCCGTGCGGCGGCATCGGCCGCGCTGACGCCGTTCGCGTCGCGCGCATGCGGGTCCGCGCCGTGCGCAAGCAGCAGATCGACGATCGCGGTGCGGTTGAACATCGCCGCGATCATCAGCGCGGTGCGGCCATCGGGCGATGCGCCTTCGACGTCGGCGCCATGCGCAAGCAAGGTTTCGATCACCTTGTCGAAGCCCTTGAACGCGGCGCCCGCGATCGGCGTCTGGCCCGCGTCGTTGCGCAGGTTCGCATCGGCGCCCCGGTCGAGCAGCGTGCGCACCGCGTCGACGTGGCCGTGGTAGCTCGCGAGCATCAGCAGGCTGTCGCCGCGCTCGTTGCGCAAATTCGGCGGCACGCCTTTCTCGATGACGGCCGCGAGCATCGTCGCATCGCCGCGCCGCGCGAGGTCGAAGACTTCGCGCGCGAGCGCCTGCAATTCGGGATCGGGTTGCGATGCGGGCGGGTTGTCGGTGTGGTCGGTCAAGGCACTCTCCTTGCGATGAATGAGCGGCGTGTTGCCGATGCCGCGCCCGGTCTTTCAGCGAGCATACACATTCCGTGGCGCTCGCGTTCGAACGCTGGCAGCCGCGCCGCTGTGCTAGACGTGGTCGAACAGCTTGACCAGCAGCCCGAATATGCCGATCGGGATGGCGACCGCGAGGCATGTGAACACGAGCGTAAGGACCAGGACCACGAGCACTTTCAGCGCACTGGGAGATGTCGACATGGCGGCCATTGACCTGAGACAGGAAATCACGACAAGAAAGCAGACAGCGCAAGGAGTTGCAGCACGAATGCCACATTCAGCGCGACATACTGCGAGTGGTAGAAAGCATTCGCCCCCGTTTGAGCAGCTTAGTACATTCGACTCGCACCGCCCCGCTTCGTTTCGAGTGCACCGCATCATCCGCCAACCAGCCTGACAGTTCTTTCGAGGAGTGACGCCATGGCCGAAGCAACCTCGCATCCCACCCCACCGCAAGTTCTGGACCCCGATACGCTGCGCAACCTCGATCGCTACTGGCGCGCATGCAATTACCTGTCGGTGGGCATGATCTATCTGCGCGACAACCCGTTGCTGCGCAAACCACTGAAGGCCGAGCACATCAAGAACCGGCTGCTCGGCCACTGGGGCTCCGACGCCGGCCAGAGCTTCGTGCTCGTGCATCTGAACCGGCTGATCCGCAAACACGATCTCGACGTGATCTTTCTGTCCGGCCCCGGTCACGGCGCCCCCGCGAGCCTCGCGCACTGCTACCTGGAAGGCCACTACTCGGAAATTTATCCGGACCGCAGCGAGGACGAAGCCGGTATGCGGCGCTTTTTCCGGCAATTCTCGTTCCCGGGCGGCATCGGTTCGCATTGCACGCCCGAAACGCCGGGCTCGATTCACGAAGGGGGCGAACTCGGCTACAGCCTGTCGCACGGCTACGGCGCCGCGTTCGACAACCCCGAGCTGATCGTCACCGTGATGATCGGCGACGGCGAAGCGGAAACCGGCCCGCTCGCCACGTCGTGGCATTCGAACAAATTCCTGAACCCGATCCGCGACGGCGCGGTGCTGCCGGTGCTGCATCTGAACGGCTACAAGATCGCCAACCCGACGCTGCTTGCGCGCATTCCGCGTGAGGAACTCGAAGCATTGATGGTCGGCTACGGGCACAAGCCGTATTTCGTCGAAGGCGACGATCCCGACACGATGCATCAGCAGATGGCCGCGACGCTCGAACAATGCATCGACGAAATTCGCGCGATCCAGCAGCATGCGCGGCAGAACAACGACACCACGCGCCCGCGCTGGCCGATGATCGTGCTGCGCTCGCCGAAGGGCTGGACCGGGCCGAAGGAAGTCGACGGTCACAAGGTGGAAGGCTCGTGGCGCTCGCATCAGGTGCCGGTGGCCGATGCGGTGAGCAATCGCAAGAGTCTGCAGATCGTCGAAGATTGGCTGCGCAGCTACGGCCCCGAAACGCTGTTCGACGCGAACGGCCGGCTCGTCGAAGAACTGCGCGCGCTCGCGCCCGAGGGCGCGCGCCGCATCAGCGCGAATCCGCACGCGAACGGCGGACTGTTGTGCAAGATGCTCGATATGCCGCGGTTCCGCGACTACGCGGTGGCCGTGAAGAAACCGGCGGCGGCGTATACGTCGCCGACCGCGGTGCTCGGCACGTTCCTGCGCGACGTGATGCGCAACAACATGTCGAACTTCCGGCTATTCGGTCCCGACGAAACTTCGAGCAACAAGCTGCAAGCGGTCTATGAAGCGTCGGGCAAGACCTGGCTCGCCGCGCTCGAACCGGGCGACGCCGACGGCGGCGAACTGTCGCCCGATGGCCGCGTGATGGAAATGCTCAGCGAGCACACGCTCGAAGGCTGGTTGGAAGGCTATGCGCTGACAGGTCGTCACGGACTCTTCGCGACCTACGAAGCGTTCGTGCACGTGATCGACTCGATGTTCAACCAGCACGCGAAGTGGCTCGAAAAAGCCAAGCGCGAGCTCGGCTGGCGGCAGCCGGTGCCGTCGCTCAATCTGCTGATCACGTCGATCGTGTGGCGCCAGGATCACAACGGTTTCACGCACCAGGACCCCGGTTTTCTCGACGTGGTCACGAACAAGAGCCCGGACGTCGTGCGCATCTATCTGCCGCCCGACGCGAACTGTCTGCTGAGCGTCGCCGATCACTGCCTGCGCTCGCGCGACTACGTGAACGTGATCGTGTCCGACAAGCAGCCGCACCTGGACTATCTCGACATGGACGCGGCCGTCACGCATTGCACCAAGGGCATCGGCATCTGGGACTGGGCGTCGACCGATCAGGGCGTCGAGCCGGACGTCGTGATCGCGTGCGCGGGCGACATCGCGACGATGGAAGCGCTCGCCGCCGTGCAGATCCTGAAGGAGCGCTGCCCGACGCTGAAGATCCGCTTCGTCAACGTGGTCGATCTGTTCCGCCTGATGCCCGAGCATGCGCATCCGCATGGACTGTCCGACCGCGATTTCGATTCGCTGTTTACGACCAGCAAGCCGGTGATCTTCAACTTCCACTCGTATGCGGCGCTCGTGCACAAGCTCACGTACAACCGTCAGAATCACGGAAACATGCACGTGCATGGCTATAACGAGAAGGGCAACATCAATACCCCGCTCGAACTCGCGATCATCAACGGCGTCGACCGCTTCACGCTGGCGATCGATGCGATCGATCGCGTGCCGTCGCTGCGCGGCGTCGGCGATCATACGAAGGAGTGGCTGCGCGGGCAGATCATCGAGCATCTCGCGTATGCGCACGAGGAAGGGATCGACAAGGAGGAAATCCGCAACTGGACGTGGAAAGGCTGAGCGAGGCGGCGCCATGCACGACCACGATCAGGAACGGACGATCCTCGTGCTGAACAGCGGGTCGTCATCGCTGAAGTTCGGGCTGTTCGCCCACTCGGCCAACGACGAAACACTGCTGCTCGAAGGCGCGGCCGAGGGCATCGGCCGCGACGACGGCCGCCTGCGGATCAGAGCGGCCGATGGCCGCGTGCTGTTGCAGCAGGAGCACTTGCTCCAATCGCAGACCGAGGCGTTGCAGGCGCTCTCGCAGGTGCTCGTGCAACAGCATCATGCGCGGCCCTCGGCGGTGGGGCATCGCGTCGTGCATGGCGGTCCGCATCTGCGCACGCACCGGCTCATCACCGACGACGTGCGCCGTCAGTTGCGCGACGCGCTGCACTTCGCGCCGCTGCATATCCCGCCGGCACTCGCGCTCATCGATGAAGCCACGCAGATCTTCGCCGACGCGCCGCACTATGCGTGCTTCGACACCGCGTTTCACGCGACGCTGCCGCCGCGTGCGGCGCAGCTCGCGTTACCGGGCCGTTACGCGGACGCTGGTGTGATCCGCTATGGCTTTCATGGACTGTCGTACGAATCGCTGGTCATGCAGCTCGGCGCGGCGTTGCCGTCGCGAGCGGTGTTCGCGCATCTCGGCAATGGGGCGAGCCTGTGCGCGCTGCTCGACGGCCGCTCGGTCGATACGTCGATGGGCCTGACACCGACCGGCGGCATCCCGATGGGCACGCGCTGCGGTGACCTCGATCCGGGCGTGCTGCTGTATCTGCTGCGCGCGGAACGGCTCGACGCCGATGCGCTGGAAGCGCTGCTCAATCGCCGCAGCGGGCTGGCCGGTTACGCGGACGGCGAAAGCGACATGCAAGTGCTCGAAAAACGCGCGGCGGCCGGCGACGCGCGGGCGTCGCTCGCGCTCGATGCCTTTGCGACCGCGGTGCGCAAGACGATCGGCGGGTATGCGGCACTGCTTGGCGGCATCGATCTGCTCGTGTTTACCGGCGGGATCGGCGAGCACAGCGCCGAGGTTCGGCGGCGCGTATGCGATGGGCTTGCGTTTCTTGGGCTCATCGAAAACGTTCCGGCGGGCAAGGTGAGGGTGTTGCACACCGAGGAGGAAAGGCAGATCGCGCGGCATTGCCGGGAACTGCTGCAAGCGGGCGGGAGTTGACTCGCCTGACTGAGGTCAGCCCTTGCGGACGACGGTCCGGTCCGCGACTGAGGTGACGCCGAATAGACGCGTGACGTCTTCGAGCATCGCGGCGCGCTGTGCTTCGCGCTGAAGCTCGCCCGACAGCGTGATGCGCCCCCGCGCGACCTTCACGCGCACGGCGCGCGGCGGCACGGCCGAATCCCACGCGAGACGGCGCGCTGCTTCGGCGGCGATCTGCGCGTCGGTCAGGCGGGCAGATTCGCTCGATCTCGAGCTTGTGGACCGCATGGCGTCTCCGCGAAACAGAATGTCGATCAACTCACACTAGCAGATGTGGCGGGTTTTGCCGGCGTGCGCGCTTCGCCGGCAGCGCGGATTCGCTCGCCGCGCCGGGCTCGCCACGTTTATCATAGTGCCCACCTGACAGAACGCGCCGTCCAGCCGCGAACGGCGCGCGCATCTTCCACGAGACCTCGCAATCCCATGAATTCGACTCCCGACGCTCCTTCCCGACCCTCGCTGCGCGCGCTGACCGCGCTCGAAGGACGTGTTCTCGGCGTGCTCGTCGAAAAACAGCACACGGTACCCGACAGTTATCCGTTGTCGCTGAACGCGCTGACGCTCGGCTGCAATCAGAAGACCGGCCGCGCGCCGGTGATGAGCGCGACCGAGGCCGAGGTACTGACCGCCGTCGACGGCCTGAAACGCCTGAGCCTCGTGTTCGAGGGCAGCAGCAGCCGCGTGCCGCGCTTCGAGCACAACATGAACCGCGTGCTCGGGCTGCCGGGACAGTCGATCGCGCTGCTGACCACGCTGCTGCTGCGCGGCGCGCAAACGGCCGCCGAATTGCGCCTGAACAGCGCGCGCCTGCATGGCTTCGCCGATATTTCGTCGGTCGAGGCGTTCCTCGACGAGCTGGCCGCGAACGATCCGCCTCGCGTCGTCCGGCTGCCGCGCATGGCGGGCGAGCGTGAGAATCGCTGGATGCATCTGTTGTGCGGCGAGGTCAGCATCACCGAAGCCGCGCAGTCCGCGCTCGCCGAGGACGACAGCGTGCCGCTGTCGGCATTCGAGGCGCTGAAGGCCGAGCAGAAGCGTCTCGCCGATGAAGTCAGCCGTCTGCAGGCCGTCGTGCGGCGCATGGCGACCGAGCTGGGTATCAGCGCGGACGATCTGTGATCTGAAACGGAAACGAAAGCGAAGGCGAAAACGCGCCCGGCCGCCTGTTTCACGCATCACGCCGACGCGGCCTATCCGCCAGCAACGTGCGCTGCGTGCGATAGAAGATCCGCGGCGGCACGTTCGGCGAGTCTTCGGCGAGACGGTCGAGCTCGGTACGGATCCCGGTGAGGTAGTGCGCTTCGCGCGCATCCGCGTCGCCGGCAAACACCGCTTCGAGTCGCCGACGCACCGCGCCATAGCGCGCACCGGCCGCGCGATGCTTCTCGGCACGCTCCGCATAGCGCAGGAACGTCTGCAACGCAGCCGACATCGCCGCCGCCACGCTGACGAGCCCAACGACTATCCGCATCTCGATCGACACCGGCGGCGCGCTCAACGACGCGAACACCGCCGTGCCGACGAACGCGGTCAGCGCGGTCACGAGCCAGCCCATGCGGCGCTCGCGCGCCGACAGCAGATCCGCCATGTCGTAATGGCTCATCTGCGATTCGCGCACGCGGCGAATCCATTTCAACAGCAGCTCGGTTTCGTCGACGGGCGGCTCGTAGGCGGGCGGGGTCGTCATCGTTCAGCGTTCGGCACGCGCATCAATCGTAGGAAAACGAGCTGCCGAACTTCTCGATCCGCTCCAGCGCCATGCCCGAGCCGCGTACCACGCAGGTCAGCGGCGCCTCTGCAACGAACACCGGCAGGCCGGTTTCCTCGGCGAGCAGACGGTCGAGATCGCGCAGCAGCGCGCCGCCACCCGCGAGCGTGATGCCGCGCTCGGCGATGTCCGCGCCGAGTTCCGGTGGCGTCTGTTCCAGTGCGATCTTCACCGACGACACGATCTGATTCAGCGGATCGGTCAGCGCTTCGAGGATCTCGTTGCTCGACACCGTGAAGCTGCGCGGAATGCCCTCGGACATGTTGCGGCCTTTGACTTCCATCTCCATGACCTCGGAGCCCGGAAACGCGGAGCCGATTTCCTTCTTGATCGCCTCGGCGGTCTGCTCGCCGATCAGCATGCCGTAGTTGCGGCGGATGTAGTTGACGATGGCGTCGTCGAACTTGTCGCCGCCGACGCGTACCGAGCCTTTGTACACAATGCCGCCGAGCGAGATCACGCCGACCTCGGTGGTGCCGCCGCCGATATCGACGACCATCGAACCGGTTGCATCCGACACCGGCAGGCCGGCGCCCGTCGCCGCGGCCATCGGTTCCTCGATCAGATAGACCTGCGAGGCGCCCGCGCTATGCGCGGCCTCCTTGATCGCGCGGCGCTCGACCTGGGTCGAACCGCACGGCACGCAGATGATGATGCGCGGCGATGGCGCAAACAGCCGCGACTCGTGCGCCATCTGGATGAAGCGCTTGATCATCTGCTGGGTGATGTTGAAATCGGCGATCACGCCGTCTTTCATTGGGCGGATCGCCTCGATGTTGCCCGGTACCTTGCCGAGCATCTGCTTCGCTTCGCGGCCCACGGCGAGGATGATCTTCTTGCCGTTCGGCCCGCCTTCCTGGCGGATCGACACGACCGACGGCTCGTCGAGAACGATGCCCTTGCCGCGCATGTAGATCAGCGTGTTCGACGTACCGAGGTCGATTGCCAGGTCGTTGGAAAAGTAGCCGCGCAGAAAACCGAACATGCGTATTCCTGTCTTTTCGAAGGCGGGCGCGTGAGCGCCGCCGGGAGCTTGTCGGGGTCTGCCGCTTGCACGCGGCGGGCGGCCAGAGCGGCCGCGCGACAGCAAGAATAGCAGTTTATCGGCGGGCGCGGCCGCACTATCGTCCGCTATCTGCCGCTCGCCGGCCCCAGCCGCGCCGCGATCGTGCGGCATGCCGCAAGCAGCGGCTCGATGTAAGTGGCTTGCACATCGTCGCGTCGGCGGAAGGTCGGCATGCTGATGCTCACGCAGCCGGCCGCGCGGCCGTCCGGGCCGCGGATCGCGGCGCCGTAGCAGCAGATCGATACTTCGTTCTCCTCGCGGTCTTCCGCGTAGCCGCGCTGCGCGGTCGCGTCGAGCTCGCGGCGCACGGCGTCGAGGTCGGTCAGCGTGTGCTCGGTGAAACGCTCGAGCGGCGCGTTCTTCAGCAACGCCTCGCGCTCGGCCACGCTGAGTGTCGCCAGATACGCCTTGCCGACCGAACTCGACGTCAGCGACACACGCGTGCCGATGCGCGATGCCATGCGCACCGCGTGCGGGCTTTCGAGCTTTTCGATGTAGACCATCTCGCCCTGGCTGGGCACCGCGAGGTGGATCGTCTCCGATGTGAAGTCGCGCAACGCCATCAACGCATCGACGGCCGCGAGCCGCAGGTCCGAGCGCTCCCAGCTATGGCTCGCAAGGTTGATCAGGCGCGGTCCGAGGCCGAAGGTGTTGCCGCTGCCGCTCGCGACGATCAGCCCTTCAGCCTGCAAAGCCGCGACGATGCGATGGACGGTCGGGCGTGGATAGCCGCTCGCCGCGCTCAGTTTCGCGACGTTGGGCGGCGTTGGCGCATCGGCGATCAGTTGCAGCACAGCGATGAACTTCGAGAACGCGGCGGCGCCGGCGACGGCCTTGGAGTCGGCTTTGTCGTCGGCGTGCCCGACAGCATCATGGCCGGCGGCGCCGGCGTGGGAACGGGGTTTGGAAGCGGAACTCGACATCACACGGAGGCAGGGCAGAGCAGGGGTACGCAATTATGCCTTTATCGATGGCGTCGAACGACGGCGGCGCCGCTTCACGCGACCAGATATCCGCCGTCGACCGGCACGATTGCGCCGGTCATGAACGACGCCGCCGGCGAGCACAGGAACACCGCGACCTGCGCGACTTCTTCCGGCGTGCCCCAGCGACGCAGCGGCGTACGTTCCAGAATCGCCAGCGAGCGTCCATCGTCGTCCTGCAACGCCTGCGTGAGCGGCGTTGCGATCCAGCCCGGCGCAACCGCATTGACGCGAATGCCGTCGGCGGCATAGGCGATCGCGAGCGACTTCGTTAGCTGCGCCACCGCGCCCTTGCTCGCGCTATAAGCGGGCACGAGACCGCCGCCGAAAAAACTCAGCATCGACGCCGTATTGACGATGCAGCCCGCCGACGCCTTCAACGAGTCGCGCGCGGCGGCGCACACGCGCATCGTGCCGTTCAGATTGATATCCATCACGCGTTCGAACACGTCGAGCCGATGTTCTTCGACGCGGCTGATCACGCCGGCGCAGTTGACCACGATGTCGAGACGCTCGAACGCGTTCACCGCGGCCGTGACGGCGTTGCCCGAGCGGACATCCAGCGTGACGCGCGCAATCTCGCGATTGAGCGTATCGGGCGTGCCTTCGGGCAGCGGCAAACCAGCCGCCACCGTGTGCGCGCCAAGCTGCGCGAGCGTGTTGGCGATCGCCGCGCCGATACCGGACAAGCCGCCGGTCACGAGCGCGGTCTTGCCTTCGAGGAGCTGGTTCTGGAACGTCATGGGAGAAGCCGCCTCAGGTGGGTTGGGTCTCGATCGAGCTCGCGAGCGGCGCGGGCGCCACTTCCTGGACGACGAACAGATAGACGAGCGCCGCCGCGAACGCGACGGCCGCGCTGATCAGCAGCGCGTTGACGAACGAATGCGTCCGATCGACGACGATGCCGGTGATCACCGGCGCGAACGAGCCGCCCAGATAGCCGCCGAAGTTCTGCATGCTGCCGAGCGACGCCACCAGATGTCGCGGCGCGGCGACGCTGACGAGCGCCCATGCGCTGCCGCTCGACAGGTTCACGAACAGCATCGCGAGCGACACGTAGACGATCGCGAGCGTCGTGCTCGGTGTGTAGGCGGCCGGCACCGTGAATGCGGCCGCGCCGACGAGACCGACGCACAGCGGCCACTTGCGGCTGCGGATCGGCGCCATGCCGCGCTTCAACAGATAGTCGGCGATCACGCCGCTGCTCGCCATGCCGATCGTGCCGAACACATACGGAATCGCGACGAGCCAGCCGGTGTGCGCGATGCTCAGATGACGCTCACGCTCCAGATAGCCGGGCAGCCACGTCAGATAGAGCCACACCATGTAGATCACGCCCATGAAGCCGAAGATCATGCCCCACGTGTTGCGCAGCTTGAACAGCGCGCCCCATTCGGACCAGCTGAGGCCCTGCGGATTCTCCTGACCGGTCGCGCCTTCGTTCAGATGCGCGGTTTCTTCTTCGGTCAGCGCGATTTCGCTGCGATTGCGATAGACGAGGTACCACGCGAGCGCGACGACAACGCCGAGCACGCCCATGATGACGAACATCGTTCGCCATCCGAAGGAAAGCATCAGCACCGTGAGCAGCGGCGGTGCGATCATCGGCGCAATGGTGGATGACGAGATGAAGGTGCCGATCGGCGTGCCGCGCTCGCGTACCGCGAACCATTCGCTGACGACTTTCGCGCCGGCCGGAAACAGCGGCGCCTCGGCGATGCCGAGCACGACGCGCGCCGTGAGGAAGTGATTGAGCGTCTGGATGAAGCCGCCCGCGACCTGGGCGATCGACCACACGAGCATGCCGAGGCCGAGCATCACGCGCGATCCGAAACGGTCCAGCAGCGCGCCGACCGGCAACTGCGCGAACGCATACGACAACGAGAACGCGGACAGCAGCAGCCCCATCTGCGAAGCGGACAGATGCAATTCCTCGCTGACCAGATGATTCGCGATCGACAGCGTGCTGCGGTCGAGATAATTGACGATGCCCGCCACCGTCAGAAAGACGACGGCGACCACCTGGATACGTTTCAGACGCTGCGACTTCTGAAGCATGTTTGTCTCCTGCGCAATGGGTCCTGCTGTGTGGGAATGGTGTTGCCGTGCCTGTCGGTATTGCGGTGTCCTAGCCGTTGGTTCCGTTGGGGGCTTGCGCGGCGTTTTACCGGACGAACTGCTCGACGTAGTCTTCGCCGAGGCCCACCGCCGCGTAGTGCTTGCGGCACATGTCGATCTTCGTGAATACGTCTTCGTAACCGGTGTAGTTCCCGTACGGATCGCAATAGAACATCACGCCGTTGACCTGGAAGTACGTGATCATTTCCTCGACGTCCTCGGGCACATATAACGTATGCGTTTCGCCCGGCGGCTCGTACACGTAGCTGCCTTCGGTCGCGACCCAGTCATGCTCGAGATAACGCCAGCGGCCCTTGAGCACCATGCCGTGCACGGCCTGCGGATGACGATGCCGGCTCAACACGCCCGAGCGGCGTACGCGCAGCAGATTCATCCAGTATCCCTGCGACGCATTCAGGCACAGTGGGCGGAACGACACGTTTTCTGCCTGCGGGACCCACACGCGTTCGTCGGTCGGAATCGCGAAGGGCACGACGATTTCCTTTTGCGCTTCGTTCGGGAACGGGAGCTGGTACGGCGTCAGGTCGGATTGATTGGCCTCTGGCATGGGAAATTCCTCGCGCGGCGTGCAGAAAGAAGCAATGTCCACATTGTGGATAAAAAGTCCACAATGTGGTTATTATCGGAGCCGCTTTGGGCGGGGTCAATCCTGGGGAAATTACTGGTCAGGCACGATAAAGCGACGCCGCACTCATTCTCGAACCGCGCGAAAGATGCACGTGTTGCTATCTCATAAAAGCCGCACGACACGCAAAAAGCGCCTAAAGCAAGGCCTGCCCGCGCATTCTGATCGAACACCATCTTTAAGTCTGCTTTAAGTGGAGGCCACTACATTACGCATCCACCACGTAACCCTCCGCAAGACTCCCTGACTATGACCACCAAAAACTATTGGCGCGGTAGCGCCGCGATCTGCGCTGTCCTCGCAATCGGCGGCGCGTATGCGCTCAGCCATCGCAATGCCGATGCGTCGGTGAACGACGCGCAGGGCCCGACGTCGTCGCTGCACGCCGCGGCGGATATCGTCGGCTCGCGCTCGTCGGCACCGGACTTCTCCAGCATCGTGACGCGCTATGGCCCGGCGGTCGTGCATATCGGCGTGAAAGAAGCCGCGTCGGTCGACGAGAACGGTCAACGCAAGAGCGGCGGCGAAGCGCTCGGCTCGGGCTTCATCATCAGCCAGGACGGGTACATCCTGACCAACAATCACGTCGTCGACGGCGCGACCAGCGTGACCGTGAAGCTCACCGACGGCCGCGAATTCCACGCGCGCGTGATCGGCAAGGACAAGGCCACCGACGTCGCCGTCGTCAAGATCGACGCGACCAATCTGCCGACCGTGAAGATCGGCAACCCGGACAGCAGCAAGGTCGGCGAATGGGTCGTGGCGATCGGCTCGCCTTACGGCTTCGACAGCACGGTGACCTCGGGCATCATCAGCGCGAAATCGCGCTCGTTCTCCGACGATAGCCCGATCCCGTTCATCCAGACCGACGTGCCGGTCAACCCGGGCAACTCGGGCGGTCCGCTGTTCAACCTGAACGGCGAAGTGATCGGCATCAACTCGATGATCTACTCGCGCACCGGCGGCTTCCAGGGACTGTCGTTCGCCATCCCGATCGACGCGGCGATGCACGTGAAGGACCAGCTCGTGAGTACCGGTCACGTGAGCCGCGGCCGCATCGGCGTGGGCGTGCAGCCGCTCAGCGCCGACAAGGCCAAGGCGCTCGGCCTCGACTCGACGGGCGGCGCACTGGTCGGCTCGGTCGATCCGAATGGTCCCGCGCACGCAGCCGGTCTGCGCCAGGGCGACGTGATCGTCGGCGTGAACGGCAAGCATATTGGTAATACGACCGAATTGATCGGTCAGGTCGCGCAACTCTCGCCGGGCAGCAAAGCGACGATCAGCGTGTGGCGCAACGGCGGCGAAAGCAAGCTGGCGGTGACGGTGGGCGCGCAGCAAGCGTCGGACATGGCGTCGGCCGCGCCACGCGAAGAGCAGCAGGAACAACCGCAGCAGCAAAACCGTCCGCGTCTCGGCGTCGCCGTGCGTGCGCTGACCCAGGACGAACAGCAGCAAGCGCAGCTGCCGGGCGGCGTGGTGGTGCAGCAGTCCACCGGTCCGGCCGCCGAAGCCGGCATTCAGGCGGGCGACATCATCGTTGCCGTCGACGGCAAGGTGATTCACGGCGTCGAGCAACTGCGCCGCATGATCGCTCAGGCGGACGACAGCGTGTCTGTCACCGTGGTGCGCGATGGTGAACAAGCATCGGTCGACGTAACGCTTGGCTGATGAGTAGAACCCGCCGGTGCAATGCCGGCGGCGGGCACGACGCGCTGCTGTGGCGCGCGTGCCTCAGTTGGACGGGTGGACCCCCTCAGCGTGAGACGTGCTTTGCGTGACGTTCCGCGGCTCGTCGGGCCCGCCCCCCAATGCGACGTAAAGCGACACCCCGTTCTGCAAGGCCGTCGCCCGAAGCTGGATCAGCTGCTGCTCGGCGGCAAACTGATTGCGTCGCGCATCCACCACCTCGAGATAGATCGAGATCCCGTTTTCGTAGCGCAGCTCCGCCGTTTCGGCAAGTTGCCGCTGCGCCTGCACCGCCTGTTCCTGCGCCGCGATCTGTTCCTTGTAGCGTTGTCGCGCGACCAATGCGTCGGACACTTCACGAAACGCGTTCTGCACCGTGCGCTGATAATCGGCGACCAGTTCGTCGCGTCGCGCGCGCGCCTGCGATAGTTGCGCCTGGCGCTGTCCCGCATCGAAGATCGGCATGCCGACCAGCGCGCCGAACGACCACGCCTGCTTGGCCGGCACGAACAGATCGCCGAGTTCGGGCGACACATATCCGAAGCTACCCGTCAGCGCGATGCGTGGAAAAAAGTCCGCACGAGCGGCGCCGATGTCGGCATTGGCTGCGCGCAGTTGCTGCTCGGCCTGCTGGATGTCCGGCCGGTCGATCAGCAGTGCGGAGGGCAGGCCCGCATCGAGCTCGCGGAACTGCGCGGCGTCGGCGATCGGCGGCGCCGGCGGTAGCGACCCGCTGAGCGGCCCGCCGATCAGCACCTCGAGCAGATGGCGCTGCTGCGCGGTGGTCCGTTGCAGCTCGGCCAGCTGCGTCTGCGCCTGCGTGACCAGAATGGCCGCCTGGTCGTAATCGACCATCGACGTGACGCCCGCGTCGAGTCGCATCTTCGCGACTTCCAGCGCGTAGCGCCGACTGTCGAGCGTCTGTTGTGCAAGCTCGATGCCTTCCTCGCCCGAGCGGATCGCGTAGTAGTTCGACGCGACATTGCCGATCAGCGACAAACGGAACGCGTGCTGCGCGTCGACAGTGGCCAGATATCGACGCCGCGCGGCTTCGCTGGTGTTGCGCACGCGCCCCCAGAAGTCGAGTTCGAACGACGTCACCGCGGCCTGCACGTTGTACTGGTTGAACTGGACCGAGATGTCCGTGTTGTCGAACTCGGGATCGATCGAACCGAGTGGCGCCCTGGTGCGGGTCGCACCCGCGTTCGCATTGACCTGCGGCAAACGCGCGGCGTTCTGGATGCGATAAAACGCGCGCGCCTGCTCGATGCGCGCGATCGACGCGGCGAGATCGCGGTTGTGCTCGAGCGCCGCCTCGATCAGCAGCTTCAGTTGCGGATCGGCGAAGAAGGTCTGCCAGTCGACTTCGCTTGCCAGATGCGCGCCGGCCGGATTGGCGGTCTCCGTCGTGTCGAAACGATCTGCGATCGGCAATTGGGGCTGCTGATAGTTCGGCGCAAAGTTGCAGGCGGCGAGCGAGCAGCAGAAGAGGGGCAGCGCGAGGCGCAAATGAAGGCATTTACGCATCGCGCTGCCCTCCACCCGAATCGCGCGGCATGGCCGTCGGCAGATCGTCATCGTCGAGATCGATGCTGCGTTTCTTGCGGCTCAGCCAGCGTCGCGCGGCGACATAGAACAGCGGCGTAAAGAAGACGCCGAACATCGTCGCGGTCAGCATGCTGCCCATCACGCCGGTGCCGACCGCGCGGCGGCTCGCCGCGCCCGCGCCGGTCGCGAGCACGAGCGGCAGCATGCCCAACACGAACGTGACGCTCGTCATCAGAATCGGGCGCAGACGCTGCTGTGCGCCGCTTTTGGCGGCGGCTAGCGCGTCCCTTCCTTCGGATTCCTCCTTGATCGCAAATTCGACGATCAGAATGGCGTTCTTCGCGGCAAGGCCGATGATCGTCACGAGGCCGATGTTGAAATACACGTCCGCGGACAGTCCACGCAGCATCGTCAACAGTACCGCGCCAATCACGCCGAACGGGATGATCAGCAACACCGCGACCGGAATCGCCCAGCTCTCGTACAGCGCCGCGAGCAACAGGAACACGACCACGAGCGACAGCCCGAGCAGCATGCCGATCTGGCCGCTCGCCTGTTTTTCCTCGAGCGCGGTGCCGGTCCATTCGTAACTCAGGTTGCCGGTCAACACGTGCGACGCGATGCGCTCCATCTCGGCGATCGCCGCGCCGCTCGAACGGCCGGGCGCGGCCTGACCCGACAGTGTCGCGGACGGAAAGCCGTTATAGCGTTCGAGCTGCTGCGGTCCGGAAATCCAGCGCACGCGCGTGAACGCCGAGAACGGCACCATCTCGCCGCGGTTATTGCGCAAGCGCAGCGAAGTCACGTCCTCGGCACGCATGCGTTGCTCGGCGTCCGCCTGCAACAGCACGCGCAGCACGTTGCCCTCGAACACGAAGTCGTTCACGTAGTTCGAGCCGAACGTCAGCGCAAGCGCCTGGTTGACCTGACCGATTTGCAGGCCTAATGCGCGCGCCTTCACGCGGTCGATCTCGACATACAGTTGCGGCGCTTCCGGCATGCCCTCGGCGCGCACGCCCGCGAGAACGGGGCTTTGCGACGCCTCGATCATCATCCGCCGCGCGGCCTGTTGCAGCGCTTCGCCGCCGATGCCGCTGCGATCCTGGATCTTCATCGTGAAGCCGGTCGCGTTGCCGAGCGACGGAATCGGCGGCGGGTCGAGCGCAAAAATGATCGCCTCGGGAATCTGCCGAAACGCCGCATTCGCGCGACGCACCAGCGCGCTCGCCGAATTGGCCTCGCCCGAGCGCTCGTCCCACGGCTTCAGATCGACGAACGACAGAGCCGCCGATTGCCCCTGGCCAAAGAAGCTGAAGCCCGTCACGGACGCGACGTTGCGCACTTGCGGCTGGGTTCGCAGAAACGCCTCGACCTGGTCGATCGCGTGCTGCGTGCGCTGGTCGGTCGAACCCGGCGGGCCGGTATACGTAATGAAGATATGCCCCTGGTCCTCGGTCGGCAGAAAGCCGGTTGGCAGCCGCGTGAAGAAAAACACGGTGATCGCGCAGGCCGCGACGAACACCAGCAGCCAGCGCAGCGGCGAGCGCAGCATCGCATCGACGCCCACGATATAGCGTGTGGTGCCCGCGTCGAGCCCACGATTGAAGCCGTCGAACACGCGATGCAGCAGACGCGAAGCCGCGTTCTTCGGCCGCTCTTCGGCGGCCGCCTCGCTGCGCAACAGCGCCGCGCACAACGCCGCGCCGAGTGTCAGCGCCAACATCGTCGACAGCAGGATCGACACCGCGAGCGTGACCGAAAACTGCCGGTAGATGCCGCCCGTCGAGCCCGGAAAAAACGCCATCGGAATGAACACCGCAACGAGCACCAGCGTACTCGCGATCGCCGCGCCCGATATCTGCCCGATCGCCTTCACCGTTGCGCGCGGCGCGCCGAGCCCTTCCTCGCGCATGATGCGCGCGACGTTTTCGACGACGACGATCGCGTCGTCGTTGAGGATACCGATCGCGACCACCATGCCGAACAGCGACAGAATGTTGATCGACAGCCCGAACAGGTAGAGCCCCGCGCACGTGCCGATCAACGCGATCGGCACCACGATCGTCGGGATCACGGTCGCGCGCCAGTCCTGCAGGAACAGGAACACCACGACCGTCACGAGCAACAGCGCCTCGACCATCGTGCGGATCACGCCCTGCACCGAGGTCGTGATGAACGGCGTGGTGTCGAACGGCACGGTCCACGCGACGCCGCGCGGGAAGATCGGCTGCAATTCGGCCATGCGCCGGCGCACCGCACTGGCGACTGCGAGCGCGTTCGCGCCGCTCGCGAGCTGGATCGCGATCCCGGCCGACGCCTTGCCGTTGACGGTCAGGCGGTTGCCGTAGCTGTCGTTGCCGAGCTCGACGCGCGCGACGTCGCCCACCCGCACGGTCGAGCCATCCGGATTCGCGTGCACGATGATTTCGCGGAACTGCTCCGGCGTCGTGAAGCGGCTTTGCGTGACGATCTGCGCGGTGAACTCGGAGCCCGGCGCGATCGGCTGATCGCCGAGGCTGCCGCCTGCGGTCTGGCTGTTCTGCTCCTGGATCGCCTGCAGCACCTCGCTGGCCGACAGCCCAAAGCCCGCGAGCTTGCGCGGATCGAGCCAGATCCGCATCGCGTACGACGAGCCGAACAGCTGCACGTCGCCGACGCCGTCGATACGGCGCAGCTCGTTGATGATGTTGTTCGACGCGAAGTTGCCCATCGCGACGGCGTCGGTGGTGCCGTCGGTCGCCTGCAGTGCAAGCAGCATCAGAAAGCCCGACGACGCCTTCGTCACGCTCAAGCCGATCTGACGGACTTCGAGCGGCAGGCGCGGTTCGACGCGGCTCAGACGGTCCTGCACCTGAGTGCGCGCGATGTCGAGATCGGTGCCGGGCTTTAGCACCACGGTGATCTGCATCGTGCCGTTCGAGCGGCTCACCGACGACATGTACAGGAAATTCTCGATGCCGTTCATCTCGTCTTCGACGATCGACGTGACGGTACGCTCGAGCGTGCTCGCGTCCGCGCCGCTGTAGACCGCGCTGATGGTGAGCGACGGCGGAGCGACGTCGGGGTACTGCTCGACCGGCAGCAGCGCGAGCGCGATCGAGCCGAACAGCACGATGAAAAGGGCGATGACCCACGCGAAGACCGGCCGGGCGACGAAGAATCGATTCATCGGCGAGCCCGTCAGTGCGCGGTCGAAGCGGGAGCAGGGGACGCGGCCGAATGCGCCGCTGGCGACGCATCGGGGGCGGGCCGCGCGTCGACCCGTTGACCGGGCTGCACCTTCTGCCAGCCATCGACGATCAGGCGCTCGCCGGGCTTCAGACCGTCGCGCACGGTCCAGCGTCCTTCGCCCTGCTCGCCGAGATAGATATTGCGGCGGACCACGGTGCCGTCGTCCGCGACCAACGCGACGCTTGCAATGCCGTTGTCGAGCTGCACCGCGCGCTCGGGAATACGGATGCCCCGCACATTGCCCGCCGCGATGATGCGCCCGCGCACGAACTGCCCCGGCAACAGCGTGCGGTCCGGATTCGCGAACTGCGCGCGCACCGTCTGCGTACCGGTCGACGGATCGACGACGAGATCGGCGAAGTCCAGAAAACCGCGCTCGTTGTAGACCTGGCCGTTGGCAAGGATCAGTTGCACCTCGACGTGCTTCATCCTGGTCGGCTTGCGCGCGCCCGACTGGATCTGCTGCTGGAAGTCGAGCATCGCGGTATTCGACTGCGTGAACACCGCGTTGATCGGCGTCAGTTGATTGACCTGCGTGAGCAGCGTGGCGGCGCCCGCGCTGACGAGCGCGCCTTCGGTGACGAGCGCGCGGCCCGCGCGTCCGGCGATCGGCGTGCGCACGATGCAGCGATCGAGCCGCAATTGCGCAAGCGAGACCGCAGCTTGCGCATCGGAGACATTGGCCTGCGCCTGCTGCATCGTCGCGAGCGCGGCGTCGTATTCCTGCGCGCTGACTGCATGACGGCCGACGAGCGGCTTGAACCGGTCCACGACCGACGCCGCGTTGTCGCGCACGGCGCTCGCGCGCGTGAGCGCGGCCTGCGCCTGCTGCAACTGCGCGCGATAGTCGCTCGCGTCGATCTGGAAGAGCGGGGCGTTGGCCGGCAGGTCCGTGCCTTCCTGATAGAGCGTGCGCTGGACGATGCCGTCGACGCGCGCGCGAATCTCGGCGGTGCGCACGGCCTCGATGCGGCCAGGCAACTCGACGACATCGGCGACAGGGGTGGTGGAAACCGTTTCGACCAGCACGGGAACCGGTGGCATCGACGCGGCGGTGGGAGTCTGCGACCGGTCGTTGCAGGCGGCAAGCAGGAGCGGCAAACCGGTGATCAGAAGCGATACGGCACGACTACGCAGGCGGAGTGCGGAGCAAAGCAAGAGAAACTCCTTTGATCAAGGCAGTCTTTTTTGCGCGTGAGATCGGTGACGGTTTTAACGGTTTGCGGTCGAATTAACTATTCAGAACGTGTGTGGGTGCGTTAATGCGGGGAAAAGATTTCTGTTGATCCTACCGTGTCTGGGTGGCTTGTCAATTTATTCTTGGTGGTCGCGAGTGGAATGGACTCGCAAGGACCAGGCGGCGGGCGCAGTGGTCACGACCGGGGGATTCCCGCTTGCAGACGAGATCTTGAATGGTAATTGTCAATTACATGTCAATTGCCATCCCGCAATTGCCGCAATTCAAAGCGCATGCAATTGTCATCGAAATCGATGCGCCTGAAAATAATATTCCGAGTCGCCACACACTCACGTACGTTTGCGCTCCGGATGCCGCAACACCGAATGGTTGCGGCCGTATGACAGATAAATCGTCATGCCGATCACGAGCCACACGACGAGCCGCAGCCACGTGACGAGCGGCAAACCGACCATCAGCAGCAGGCAGAACAGGATGCCGAGCACTGGCACGACCGGCACGGCGGGCGCCCGGAATGGACGCGTCGCCTCCGCGTCGCTGCGCCGCAGATAGATCACCGCCCCGCACACGAGGACGAACGCGAACAGGGTGCCAATGCTGACCATCTCGCCGAGCACGCCGATCGGTGTCAGCGCCGCCACGATCGCGACGACGGTGCCGATCAGGATCTGACTCAGATAGGGTGTATGCAGACGCAGATGGACCCTCGAGAAAAAGTGCGGCAACAAACCGTCTTGCGACATCGTGAAGAAGATGCGGCTTTGTCCATAGAGCAGCACGAGTATCACGGTGGTCAGCCCCGTCAACGCGCCGATTTTGATCAGGATCGAGAACCACGTGAGCCCGATCGCGTCGACGCCCTTGGCGATCGGATCAGGAACGTTCAGCTCGGGGTACGGAACGAGGCCGGTCAGCACACCGGCGACGAGGATGTACAGCACCGTACAGATGATCAGCGAGCCGAGAATGCCGATCGGCATGTCGCGCTGCGGCTGTCGCGCTTCCTGCGCGGCGGTCGACACCGCATCGAAGCCGATGAACGCGAAGAACACCACGGCCGAGCCGCGCAGAATGCCGCTCATGCCGAAACTGCCGAACTGGCCGGTATTGGCAGGAATGAACGGATGCCAGTGTTCCGGCTTGATGAAAAACACGCCGATGGCGATAAACGCGACCACCACGGTCAGCTTGATCGCGACCATCACGTTGTTGAGCCGCGCCGACTCCTTCGTCCCCAACACGAGCAACGTGGTCAGGATCGCGATGATCAACACCGCCGGCAGGTTGATCACGCCGGTGACCGTCGAGCCGTCGGCCAGTTTGACGATGGTGCCGGGGGCGGCGGCGAGGGTAGGTGGAATGTCGATGCCGACGTTGCGAAACAGGCTCACGATATAGCCGGACCAACCGACCGCGACGGTCGCGGCGCCCATCGCGTACTCGAGGATCAGATCCCAGCCGATGATCCACGCGAAGATCTCGCCGAGCGTCGCATACGTGTACGTGTAGCTGCTCCCGCACACGGGCAGCATCGCCGCAAGCTCCGAATAGCACAGGCCGACGAACGCGCACGCGATGCCGCCCAGCACGAACGACAGCGTGATGGCCGGCCCCGCGAACTGCGCGGCGGCGGTCCCCGTCAGCACGAAGATGCCTGCGCCGATGATCGCGCCGATGCCCATCGCGGTGATACTCGTCGCGCCCAGCGTTTTCGACAGGTGACGGCCTTCTTCGGCGTCGGCGCTGGCGACGATATCAGCAACGGTTTTGCGTGCCATGTAACCGGTAGCGGCCATGATAAGTCGTCCCTTTTCAGTGTTGATCAGGCACGAACCGGTTAGGCTGCCATCGGCTCGTGGAGCACGACAAAAACATCCGTCGCCGCGCACGGCAATGGCCACGGCAAGTGCGGAGAAAGCATCTAACGGAAAATTCAGTCTATGCCGGATTAAAGGCAAAGTGAAATCCGCTTGCTTTGTCGGCGCGATGGGGCAGTGCGATGGCAGGCGCGCGCAGCGCCGGGCGTGCCGCGGGCCGTGGGTGCATTTGTGCATTGCGATCGCAAGCAAGGCCTCTGGTTCGATTCAGGAGGGCTTACGATGTGCGGAATCGGCAAGCCAACGTGGACAATTTCAGGCTTGCGGGGCGGACCTCAGCCGATCCGTCCGCGCCGCAGCACGCCGCTCAGACCGAGCGAGTGGCCTGGGTCGTAGTAGTGAATGAGGAGCGTGCGCCGCTGTCCGTTCTGTACGTCGAGGTTCGCATGCTGAAGTGCGAAGCCGTTGAATTCGTAGACGCTGCCCGGCTTGACCGGAATTCGCTTGCAGTTGCCGACACGCAGATCATGCAAGGTATGCCAGCTGCGCCAGCTGAGCGGCAGGCTGTGCAGGAGGCCATGGCGCATCTTGCAGATCATGTTGGTCAGCGTCGTTACGGACAGGCGCGGCTTGCGGTACATCACGAGGTCGCCGTTGTGAACTCCGTCGGGTGCGAGCTGAAGCGGAATCAGCAGCGTCAGCAGGTGCGAGTCGTAGTGGCGGCAGTGGCTCTCGGTCAACGAAGTCTTGCTCGCACAGCGCAGTACGTGGAACGGCTCAGTCGGTAAGTTTGTCTGACCGAACTTCTCGGCCATCGCGCGCGCATTCGCGCAGATCGACTGCTCGAGTTCGCGAAAGGCCTGACCGCGACGCAGCATCTCCGCAATCTTTGCGCCGGACTGCGAGCGCGGTGCCGTCGTGCCAAACAGGTGGTCGATGAACTCATTGATTTCGACGATCGACTCCTGCGGAATCACGTCATCAAAAGACCTCAAAGCGACGCTTTTGTCGATTCGAATCTGCTTAGTCTCTGTATGCCCACGCACGTCTGTCAGGGTGTCCATAGCCCAAATTTCCATTCGCTTTTTATTCTACGGCCGTATTGAAAAATATCCCCTCCGAGGCGCGCACAATGTGCGCCAGCGTACATAAAGTCCTCAGGCGATTGAGCTCGATCATTAAATCTAAAGTCGGATTCATCTGACAGCTTTTGTAAATCTCGTTGGGCCGATTTGGAAAATGCTGCGACTGCGACGATTCAGCTTTGCCCAGGTACGACATTACAGCTTTGCCGCTACATCACAAATGTTGATAATTTATCTTATGTCAAATTGTGAGTTCTTCGGAAACGGCTTCCAGTACACACCGCACGTGCCACCGTCGATGCGCATGCCGCGTGTCGGCCCTCCGCCACAACCGATGCACACCGGTGCCCGGTGACCATCGCGAATCGTCCGAACCGCGACTCTTTCGCCTGCCACAACTGACGCCGGGTGCAGCCCGATTCAATGACCAACAAAACTGGCGCGCCAATTCAATTCCAATTTTTATGGGCGGGCCCAATCAGAGCCCTCATGAATTAACCGCGGCCGTGCGTACAGATTAATTTGCGCACGCCACATGCCGCAATTAGACAACTGTTAAATACTGCTTTGCGCACCATGAGAATAAGCTTTGTAGCGAAAGCCAATGCCGCTATCGCAGCTCGCGCGGATTTTTATCGTCGGCTATTGCCTTGTGGCTTAGAGACGTTTCGCATTTCTCTCAACCGGCGAGCGTGTCGTCGTTGAGCGACTGTGAATGGGCTACGTGCATTTCGACGTGGCGTACGGGCGCAACGTGTTCGCCATCCTCCCACTTGCCGCGATCTGAGATGCATGTTCGAACACGCGCAGACGCTCGGCATCCGCAATCAGTCGCTTCTTCGTCATCGAGCGTCCCGCCGATCCGAAGCCCATCACCTTTTCGTACTCACGCGGCCTGCCGTGCCTGAAGCGATTAAAGAAGTCATCGCCCGGCAGGCCGTTGTCGAGGCTCATCAGGCAGCCATAGTCGAGCGACGCGCAATCGCTCAGTGAACGCGCCGCGTCCTCCAATGCGCGATAGCGGCTTTGCAACGGTTCGTCGCGACCGAAAAGCGCGTGCAGTTCCTGATAAGTCACGAGCCTTTTGCGTTTCGCGGCACGCAGTAGCATCGCGGCAATATCGCGGGTCCTATCCATGTTCATGTCGTTCTCCTTACCGCCTGCTTGCAAGCGCCCAATGGCAACCGATGAAAGCGCTGTCAGCTTTTATCGCGGTTATGCGTATCGAGTCGGAAACTGCCCGGCATAAAATATTTCCGGTATTGAACGACGCAGCTAAAATTAAGCGGGTGGTTACTGGATTCGGGCTTCACAACGCCACTCTGCGCGAATGTCCCGTTTACATATAATCCGCTGGAAAAACGCCGCGAAGGATTTTCAATCTTCAGCACCTTTTTCGCAGCTTTCCGGCGAATCGCCACCCTGCATCGAAAAATGCATTCCAATTACATTCGCAAAACAGGAATCCGTGCACTCAAACGGTTCAGTCTGCCGACCTGCCGCCCGCACTTAAAAGCGCCCGACGTCAAGCCGGATGCGGCCTGGCGGTATGCGGGCTGTCAGAGCGAGCCGAGCCGGATTGACGGCTTTGAATCACATCAATCAGGTTAGCAAACGTTAAATTCAATCGCAAGAGAGATATTTAAGATTTTAGAAAGAAAACATCGTGTAACCGCCTTACGGGAAGATTGCGTGATTTTCTATCAGAGGAAAGACGCGATTGATTTTTTATTCTTTTGGACACAGCGGGCGATTTTTCGATTATCTGTAGGTGGCGCGCCCTCCTCACTGTCTACCCCAGTAACCGATTGCAGTCCGGTCAGCGACCCAACGGCGGAGTTCTCCGATGCATCCACCAAATGACGATTTGCCGACCGTCGCACGGCGTCTCACGGCGGGCCAGAAACTGCTCGACGGCGTCGCTGCGGCCGAGGTCGCGAGACAGATGGGCATGGCCAAGACCACCGTCGAGCGATATCGCAAGCTATTGGAGCAAGGCGGGCTCGAGGCGCTGAGAAACATGAGCGTCGGCGGCCGCCATTCCGCACTCGCGGTGGCGGATCTGGACTGGTTGGCCCAGGCGCTGAGGGCCTCGCCGCGGGACTACGGCTTCGACGCCGACGGCTGGAGCAATGCGCGTATGCGCGAGCTGATAAGCCGTCAGTTCGGCATTTCGTACTCGCGAGTCTATGTATGGCAACTGGCCACCAGACTCGGCGTGTCTTATCGGCTCGGCCGGAATGCGCAGTAAAACGGCGGCCGTACCCAGCTAAAGCACGCGCGTGCGCATCGGCTCAGGCGCTTTCTCGCACCTTTGGCAGAAACTGCGGCGCCAGTTCGACCTCCGACCATTGGAACGGCAACGCGCCGCGACCGCGCCGCACTTCGCTCACATGAAACCGCACGAGCCGCTGCGCGCCCGCAAATGCCGCGAGTTCGTCGCCGTCCCAGATGATCTCTGCTCGCACCGCCAGATAAAGCAGATCGCCGGTTGCGAAGTCGATAAACAGCAGACCCGCGCGCGGATCGTGCACGAGGTTGCCGATCGTGTTGAAGAAGCGGTTGCCGCTGTAGTCGGGCGTGGTCAGCGTAGTTGCGTCGTCCACGCGCACGAAGCCCGGCGCACCGCCGCGATGGGAAACGTCGATCCCCTTTCCCGGCCCCGCTTCCTCGCTCAGATTCGCGCTGGCGATAAAGAACGTGTCCGCGCTCGCGAGCAACTCGCGGTCGGCACTGCTCAGAAGCGTGGCGATCTCGGGCTGCGCGCGTGTCGCGGCCGCGTCCCGCTCGATGAAAGACGGCGCGCGGCTCTGGATATACTTCGGGCAATTGCCGAAGCTCTGCGTGACTTCGACCTGCAACGTGTCGCCTGCCACGGACCGGACGACGCCATTTGCCCGATTGCGCCGCCGCGTACGCGGCTCGATGCCCAGCGCACCAAGCTGCGCGCCTTCGCGCCAACCCGCGGCGAGCGGATCGCCAGCCAATGTGCCACCTTCGATGCGCAGTGTCCGCGCATCCGGTGCCGAGACGAAACCCGGCGCACCCGCACGCAGCGTCGCCCACGGCTGAGCGCTCGCATCGACGCCGCCAATCACGACGAACGGCTGCGCGGCAAAGAACTCGCGATGCTGCTCAGGCATGAATCGGCGAATGCCCCGACGTCCCATCGACTCGGCCACCTCCCGCACACCCGCGCGCTGCTGCGCATCCTGCTCGCCGGCATGAAACGGCGACGCGTCGCCTCCCCAGCTATTCAACGGGACGAACTCGGACATGATCGGACTCCTTTGCAAGATCTGACGCAGCCGTCAACGCGTATCACGCCGCCAGCAAGCCCGCCTTCGTCGAAGGCATCGCGATGAAACGCGGCAGTGCCTCCACGCGCTGCAGCCACGCGCGAATGTTCGGATACGGCTGCAACGACACGCCACCCTCGGGCGCGTGAGCGATATACGTGTGCGCGGCGATATCGGCGATCGTGACGTGCGCGCCAGCCACGAACGGCTTACCGGCAAGCTCCTCGTCGATCACGTCGAACAGCTTGACGGCGATCTGCTTCGCACGTTGGTGGTCGAGCGGCGCGCCGAACACCGTCACGAGCCGCGCCGCGCACGGCCCGTAGGCGATCTGGCCAGCCGCGAGCGACAGCCAGCGCTGCACCGCCGCGGCGCCGCGCGGATCGTCCGGCAGCCACGATGCGTCGCCATAGCGCTTCGCCAGATAGACCAGAATCGCGTTCGAATCGAACAGCGTGAGCTCGCCGTCCTGAATCGTCGGCACCTGACCGAATGGGTTCAGCGCGAGGTACTCGGGCTTGCGGTTGTCGCCCGCCTTCATGTTCAGCTCGATCACCTCGAACGGCAGATCGAGCAGCGTCAGAAACAGCTTCACGCGATGACCGTGGCCTGAAAGCAGCGTCGTATACAGCTTGATAGGCTCGGCGGGTCTGGCAGCGGGCATGGATGGCTCCGGATACGTTGAATGACACGCCCAGCATAAGGCGTAGGCACTGTCGCGCGGAAGCCCGATAATCCGGGAAACACAGTCAAGCGAGAATGGACAATCGATCATGGCCGATGTGCGCAACGTGAACCTGAACCGCCTCGCGATCTTCGTCGCGGTCATCGACGCGGGCTCGCTGAGCGCCGCCGCGACGCGGCTCGGGCTCGCGAAGACGATGGTCAGCACGCACATGCAGAGGCTCGAGGCGGAGGTCGGCGCGAGCCTGCTGGTGCGCACCACCCGGCGGCTCGGCGTCACCGAGGCGGGCCGCACGTTCTACGAGGCGAGCGTGAAGATTCTGCGCGCCACCGAGGACGCGCTGAACGCGCTCGGCGGGGAAACCTCACCGGTGCGCGGCACGCTGCGCGTCAGTGCGCCGAACGACTACGGCACGCTCGTCGTCGCGCCCGCGCTGGTCGAATTGCGCCGCACGCATGCGCAGCTCGACGTCGAGCTGCTGAGCAGCGACCGCTACGTCGATCTGATCGCCGATGGCATCGATGTAGCGATCCGGCTTGGTCGCCTCGCGGATTCCAACTACCGCGCGGTGAAGCTCGGCAGCTTCGTCAAATGGCTCGTCGCGAGTCCGGAGTTCCTGCGGACGTGGGGCGTGCCGGGCACGCCGGCCGCGCTGGAGACGCTGCCCTATTGCGCGTTGTCGGTGCTGCCGCATCCGTTGACGCTCGATTTGCGGCACGTCGACGGCAAGATCGCGAGCGTGCGCTGCGCGTCCGCGTTGCGCGTCAACACGGCCGATGCCTGCCGCGCGGCGACGCTCGCGGGCGGCGGCATCGGTCTGTTGACGGATTTTTCGATCGCGGACGACGTCGCGGCGGGACGGCTGATCCGGCTGCTGCCCGAATGGGCGAGCGCACCGGCGAGCATTCAGGCCGTGTTCCCGCCGACGAGTCACCCGCCGGCGAAGGTGCGCGCGTTGATCGATACGCTGAAGCGAAGGCTCGCGGCGGAGCCTGCGGATTAGCACGGCAGATCCCTCCTGGCGCTCCCATTCCAGCGCAACGGCGGTTAGCTTCTATCCGCGTTATCGCCCGATTTGCTCTACTGCGACGATGCGCGCCGCACCCCGCGGCCTCGCCTGATCGTCAATGTGGAGAGAGCTTATGTCCGCCATTTCCCGTCCTGCTCAAGGGGTTCTCAGCGTCGCGTGTCCGAGCGCGGCGTCAAGGTAATCGGCGCCACCGCGCATTTCGTCACCGACGATCTCGACGAAGGTCCGATCATCGAGCAGGGAGTCGAACCGGTCGATCACTCGTACAGTCCCGAACGGCTGCTGACGACCGGACGCGACGTCGAATGCATTACGCTCGCGCGCGCGGTCAAGGCGTTCGTCGAGCGGCGTGTGTTCATCAACGGCGAGCGCACCGTCGTGCTGCGGTAAACAGAAAAACGCCGCTGAAAAGCGGCGTTTTCGTGTGCTGCGCCGACGTCTGGCCGAGTTACTTCACCCAGCTATCCACCCGGTCCGCATGCGCGCTGACCCACGCGTCGGCCGCTGCAGTCGGCTTTTCGCCATTCTGCGTGGCCAGCATCACCGTGTCGATCTCGCCCGGCTTCCATTGGAACTTCTTCAGGAACGCGACCACTGTCGGCGCTTTTTTCTCGAGTTCGGGATTCACCACGCTATCCACGTGCTCGGCTTCACCGAATACCTTCTTCGGATCGTCGAGGAACTTCAGCTTGTACTTGGCGAACATCCAGTGCGGCTTCCATCCGGTCACGATGATCGGCTTGCTGGCCGCCTCCGAGCGCGCCAGTTCGGCGGTCATCGCGCTTCCGGAACTCGGCATCAGCTGATAGTCGAGCCCATAGGCCTTGATCGCCTCGCTGGTTTTCTGCATCACACCCGCGCCGGCGTCGATGCCGACGATGCGCGCGCCGAACTCCGCCTTCTTCGCCTGCAGATCGCCGACGCTCTTCACGTCCGCGTTGTCCGGCACGATCAGACCGATCTTCGCGTCGTTGAAGTTCGGCCCGAGGTCGACCACCTTGTCCTTGAAGTTGTTCCAGTAGGCGCCGTGCGTGACCGGCAGCCACGCGGACAGCGTCGCGTCGAGATCGCCGCGCGCCACACCCTGCCACATCACGCCGGCCGCCACCGGCACCAGTTGCACCTGATAACCGAGGCGTTTTTCGATCACCTCGGCGGCCACGTTCGAGGTCGCCACGCTATCGTCCCAGCCCTCCACGTAACCGATCTTGATGGTCGGCTTCGAATCGGCCGACACGCCCGCACTGACCGCCGCCAGCATCACCCCCAACGCGCTTGCCACCACTATCTTTCCGATCAGTCTCATCGACGTTCTCCCGTTGATCCATTTGCCCATTGACGCGTTTGCCATCGAACCGCACATCGCGTATTCAGAATCGCCAACCAGAATTGCCGGGTAGCGTTGTTTTGCGACATGCAGTTGTCCGCATGCGACTTCCACGCAATTCCGCCCAGTGTTTGCCGTGTTGTTGTGGTGTTATCAGTCGTATTACTTGTCGACGACGAGATCGGTCAGCGGCTTGCTACAGCACAGCAGCACCATGCCCTGATCGATCTCGCGCTGACGGATACCGCCCGCGTGCTTCATCGCCACTTCGCCGGACACGAGCTTCACCTTGCAGGTGCCGCACATGCCTTGCGTGCACGACGCCGGCAGCCGCACGCCCGCCTGCTTCGCCGCATCGAGCACATGCTGGCCGCCGCCGCACTCGATCTCGCGATGACTGCGCGTAAAGCGCACCTTGAAACGCGTGGCGGTTTCGGCCGGCGCGCACGCATCGCTCAGCGTGTGCGCGACATGCGCTTCGGCCAATTGCGCGGCCACTTCGCTGACGGTCTCGAACGAGAAGCTTTCCTCGTGATAGTGCTGGCGATCGAAGCCGCCTTCATCGAGCAGATTGCGCACCGCCTGCATATACGGCGCGGGGCCGCACGTGAAAATCTCGCGCTCCAGAAAATCCGGCGCAATCAGTTTCAGCAGCGGCAGCGTCAGAAAGCCGGTGATGCCGGGCCAATTGGTGCGCGTGCCCACGCGTTCGCAGACGAACGCGGTGCGGAAATGCGCCTGATTGGCGGCGATCAGATCGAGCTCGCGCGCGAAGATGATGTCGTCCGGCGTACGCGCGCTGTGCACGAAGACGATATCGCTGTCCTCGCCGAGTTCATGATGCGCGCGGCTCATCGACATCAGCGGCGTGATGCCAGAGCCCGCCGACAAAAACAGCAACTTGCGCGCCGGATGCCGCGCGCAGGTGAATTCGCCGGCTGGGCCCAGCACGCGTACCTGCATACCCGCATGCAGATGGTCGTGCAGCCAGTTGGACACCGGGCCGCCCGGCACGCGCTTGACGGTGATCGAAATCGTATGCGGCCGTGTGGGCGCAGACGAGATCGTATAGCAGCGATTGACGCGCTCGCCGTCAATCTCCAACTCCAGCGTGATGAATTGCCCCGGCTCGAACACGAACGCCCGACCGGATGGCGCGCGGAAGAAGAAACTCTTCACGTCGTGCGTTTCGCTGCGGACCTGGCAGCACTCCAGCGTGTCGTCGGCGTCGCTGTTCCAGCGCGCCGGCAGCGCGTCCCAGAAGCGCGGCTGCGTGACGCGGCTCGGCGCGTCTGCTGGATTCTGCGAAGTCTGCTCGATGTCCGGTTGAAACATGGCCTGATCGCGCATCATGGTTGTCCCCCCGCTCCTCATTGCGGTCTTGCGCTCAGCGCACGAACGACACGACTTTCTCGTCGTGCACCGCCCGTGGGTTCGCGTCGTAATCCGCGAGACGGCCGATATACCACTCGCAGAACTTTTCGACGAGTCCTTCGGTGAACGGTGAATAAGGACCCGGCTCATACGCGCTGCTCGTCGCGCCGCGCTGCGAATATTCGACGAGCGCGCGATCCTGGTCGTTGGTCGCGCGCCATACGGCGGTCAGATTGTCGAGGTCGTAATCGATGCCTTCGCGCGCGTCCTTGTGCACGAGCCATTTGGTGCGCACCAGCGTCTTGCCGGCCGACAGCGGAAGCACCGAGAAACTGACGATGTGGTCGCTCATGAAGTGATGCCACGAATTCGGCTGGGTCCAGAACGACAGGCCGCCGAGATCCGCATGCCTGAATCCGCCGAGCAGCTTCTTCGAGGCGACCTTCGCGTCGAGCGTCTGCGATTCGCCGTCGCGATCGAGCGGCAGACGTTGCGTACGAAACCCGGTGACCAGGTCGGCGAGCCGCTCGATTTCCGCCGACGGCAACTGCATCGCCTCCCACTGCGCGGTGCGGCGCGCGACCGTCGTCTCGAACGCGGCCATGCCCTCCTCGTTCGCCGGCGTGCGCTGATAACCGAAACCGTATTCGTACAGCGAGATGGTCAGCTCCGGATGGTTCGCCACGCAGTGATAGCACTCGCGATTGTTTTCCATCGTCAGCTTCCAGTTGCCCTCCTCGATGATGTCGATCGACGCGGCGATCTTGCAGCCGGCCAGATCGTGCGGCAACAGATACGGTTCCATCGCGGCGCGCATCACGGCGAAATCGGCGGGCGGCTGCTCGGCGAGGCAGATGAAAATCAGTCCGGCGAGATTTTCGACATGCACCGCTTTCAGACTATGTTTGCAGCGCTCGAACTGCTCGCCCATGTGCTCGGCGAACATCAGGTCGCCATTGAGGCTATACGTCCAGCTGTGATACGGACAGACGATATTGCCGAGCGAGCCCTTGCCGGTATTGCACAGACGCGCGCCGCGGTGGCGGCATACGTTATGAAACGCACGCACCCGCATGTCGTCGTCGCGCACGATCAGGATCGAATCGTCGCCGATCTCGACCGTCACATAGTCGCCCGGCTCGGGCACGTCGGGCTCGACCGCGACCTGAATCCAGTGCTGGCGGAAAATCGCGTCGATGTCGAGCGCGAAGATGTGCTCGCTGGTATAGAACGGC
This sequence comes from Paraburkholderia sp. UCT31, assembly GCF_014397655.1. Lineage (NCBI taxonomy): Bacteria > Pseudomonadati > Pseudomonadota > Betaproteobacteria > Burkholderiales > Burkholderiaceae > Paraburkholderia > Paraburkholderia sp. UCT31. The sequence goes on along the minus strand of NZ_VZQP01000024.1, from coordinate 89,411 downwards.
GCTTCCAGCGTGTAGTTCTGCTTGCGGCGTTCGAGCATTGCGCGAACGTCTGCGGAAACTTTCATTGTTTGCTCCGTTGCGTGTCACGTCTGGCGCCGCGCCAGGCCCTCCTGGTCGCATGCTGGCCCGAGCCGGAATTCAGTAATCCACCAGTTGATGCTCGCGCAAATACGCGAGTATCACTTGTGCTTTTTCGACGGTACTCCCTTCAATTACGACGCTGCCGCCGCGGCTCTCGGTCGTCGTCGCCGACAGCATGCGCGCGTGGCCCGAGCGCTTTTCGGCGGCGGCGAGGCGCACCGGTTTCGCTGTGGCGGGGCCGATCGTCCATGCGGACTGTTCGGGAGTGGTGCCGTGCCGCGCGTCGGCGACCGGCGCGACGGCGCGCTCGATCGTGCCTTCGCGCATTCGTGCATACGCGTACGAGGTCGCGACGTTCGCGAGCGGATGCACGGCAACCAATGCCGGCAGCCGCACTTCGACGCGCCGTCGCAGGCCCTTCGGCATGAACTGCCGGACCTGCGCTCGACCGTCGCGCAGCGCCACATCGACGGCGGCGCCGACGAGCGGCACCGCCAGCGCATGCGCGACGCGATACGGCAGCATGCCGCTATCGAAACCGCCTTCGGCGCGCGTGCCGGTCAGCACCAGCTCGTAGCCACGCAAACGCCCGGCGAGTTGCGGCGCAGGATCGGCGTCGGGCGGCATCTCGAGCACTTCGACCGAACGCGCGCCGAGCGCCAGATACTCGTTCAACGCGGCGTTCGACGGATCGCCCGCGTGCAGCACGTCGAGCGTCGCGCCATGCGTTCTGACGAGCGACAGCGCCAGCGTCAACGCCGCCGCATCATTGCGGCTGTAGCGCGCGATGCCGCTGACCGGGTGACGTCCGACTGAAACCAGCACGGCGATCTTCATGCGAGCACTCCTTCGGCAAGCTTGCCCGGCCGCAGCAGTGCGGCCGAGGTGGCGCGGGCACCGCGCGCCGCGGCCGCCGCCTCTTTGAGCGCCGCGATGGTTTCCTGCGCGTCGGCGATCACGGTCAGATTCGCGCGCTTCGCGATCGGCGCGCTCGCGTCGAGATTCACCGCGATCACATGGCGGCAATCCTTGATGCCTTGCAGATGCTGCACCGCCCCCGAGATGCCGAACGCGATATACACGCTCGCCTCGACGGTCTTGCCGGTCGCGCCGATCTGCTTGTCGCGCGTGAACTTGCCGTCGTCGACGGCAACCCGGCTGGCACCGATCGCCGCGCCGAGGGTCGTCGCGAGTCGCTCGAACGCGGGCACGTCGCTGACGCCGTTGCCCGCCGACACGATGAAATCCGCCTCCTCCAGCGCGACCTGCGCCGCGTCGATTTCGTCGATGCCGAGATCGTGTATCGCTCGTTGCGCGACCGTGCTGTCCGCTTCGCGGTCGAAGCGCCACGCGACCCGCTCGCCCGCGCCGACGAACGGCAGCTTCGGATCGACCGCATTCGGCTCGAGCAGCACGACCTCGGGCAGCGCGCGGCTGGCGAGCGCCGAATTCGCGCGAATATAAGTGCACACGTGCCCGGCATCGATCTCGACGACGTGCGTCGCGACGCTTGCATCGGCCACCGCCGCATAGCGGCGGCCGAGGTCGCCGTCGCCGGTCGCGTTGTCGGGCAGCAAGACATGGGCTGGCGCATAGGCCGCGACGCAGGCCGCCAGCGCATTCAGTTCATCGTCCGGCGCGTACGTGCGGCGATCGAACATCGGCAATTCGATCAGCTTGTCGGCGCCGAGCGCGGCGGCATCGCCGGTGAATTCGCCGAACACCAGCAGCACGACTTCGCTGTGCGTGTCCGCGATCAGCGCGGCGGCCGCGAGCGTCTGGCGCGCATGTTCATCGAGCGCGCCGCGGTCCGCGTGCGCCGCGACCAGCAGCACATGGCGCGGCGCGGCCGTCGTGCGGCGCGGCTTCGGCTGTTCGCGATGCCCGGCATGACGCGCATCGGACCGTGTGGCACTGTCGGCGTCCGCGATGCCAACGACGCCGAGCGTGATGCGCCTGAGTCCCTGTGCCGTCACCGTGAACGGCCGGCGCGGATCGATTCGTTTGAGCGTATTCATCATCGCGTTACTCCAGCGCCGCGGCGACCAGTTCGGCGACGTCCAGCACCTCCGGTCGCGGCCCCACCACCCCTTCGAGCATCGCCGTGCAATTCGGGCAGCCGACCGCGACGATCTCGGCGCCGCTCGCGCGCGCGTCGTCGATACGGATGTCGGGAATCCGCCGTTTGCCCGGGATATCGGTCAACGGTGCGCCGCCACCGCCGCCGCAGCAGCGTCCGCGCAGGCCGTGACGCTCCATCTCGACCACCTTGACGCCGATGCTCTTCAGCACCCGGCGCGGCGCTTCCGTCTCGCCGTTGTAGCGGCCCAGATAGCACGGGTCGTGATACGTGATGTTGCGCGCCGCGACGGCGGCGGCCGCGCGCGGCGACAGCTTGCCGCTCGCGATCAGTTCGTCGATCAGCGCCGTGTGATGCTGGACCTGATAGAACCCGCCGAGCGCGCGATACTCGTTGCGCAGGCTATGCAGCACATGCGGATCGGCGGTAACGATGCGCGCGAACGAGTACTGCGCGAGCGTCCCGATCAGCGTACGGGCCAGTTGCTGGAATGTCGCTTCGTCACCGAGCCGCCGCGCGGTGTCGCCGGTATCGGTCTCGACACCGCCCAGTACCGCGTAATCGACGCCCGCGCGGTTCAGCACCTTGACGAGCGCGCGCAGCGTGCGCTGATAGCGCATGTCGAACGCGCCTTCGCCGGCGATCAGCAGCACGTCCACGTGACGGCCCGGCTGCGCGACCTGCACCTGCAGATCGACGGCCCAGTCGTAGCGCGCGCCGATGTCGTAGCCGTTGAGGCTGCCGGTTTCGCGCAGATTCGCGAGCGTCGCCGGCCCCTTGCCCGGCACGCTGCCTTCGACGAGCGTCTGATTGCGGCGCATGTCCACGATCGCGTCCACGTGCTCGATCAGCATCGGGCACTCCTGCACGCAGGCGCGGCAGGTCGTGCAGGACCACAGCGTGTCCGCTTCGATCAGCGTCGAGATCAGCGGCTTGGCGGGCGCGCCCGCGTGCTTGCCGACCGGAATGCCGGGCGTCGGGCTGCCTGCGTACTGCGCGTCGGTGCCGCCGACCATGCCGGTTACCAGATCCTGAATCAGCTTCTTCGGATTGAGCGGCTGACCGGCCGCGAACGCGGGGCACGCCGCTTCGCATTTGCCGCATTGCACGCAGGCGTCGAAGCTGAGCAACTGGTTCCAGCGGAATTCGACCGGCTTGCCGACGCCATATTCTTTCGCGTCGAGCAGCGGGATTTTAAGCGCGGTGGGCGGCACGGCATCGCCAGCGTGACGCGCTGCGGTGGAATCGCCAAAGCGCTCCTGACGCGGATGAAACGCGAGATGCAGCAGTCCGGCCAACGCATGTTTCATCGGGCCGCCACGCGCCGCGCCGAACGTCATCGTGAACGCGCCCGCCGCGATCAACAGCGCGACGATCACCGCGAGCGCGCCGGACATCATCGTCGCCGGAAGCGCGATGAACAGCGCGAGACCGAGCGCGAACGCGCCCAGTAGCAACGGCAACTGATCCCACGGCCCGCGCGAGAGTCGCGCCGGCACCGTCTTCGCGCCATGCCGGCGGCGCCACACGAACACCGTGCCGATCAGCATCGCCAGCGCGGCGAGAAAGATCAATTTGTCCAGCCACGGCGAGTAGATCGCGAGACCGTAGTTGACGAACACGAGCGCCATCGCGAGGATCGCTCCGCCCGCCGTGGCAACGTGCGTGCGGGCGATATACGGATCGCGCGCGACCACGTGATGCAGGTCGACGAAGTAACGCTTCGGGATCGCGAGCAGATTGGCCCAGCCATAGGCACCCGCGACGGTCGCACGGCCCTCGCGCCAGTAGGCGGCGCGGCGCGCCAGCGCGAACGCGAGACCGGCCACCGACACCCACAGCAGGACGGTGATGACAAACACGGGGCTCATCGTCAGAAATCCTTGCAAAGGCGCAGCGCGTCGTAGATCGCGCCGTGAATGTTGTGCATCGAGATGCAGTCGCCGACCCGGAACAGCAGGAAGCGGCCGTCGCCGGGCTGCTCGTCGAGACATGGTTGCGGTTCGGACGCGAACAGCTTGTGCACGTCGACCTGGCCGCGATTGACCGATTCAGGCTTCAGCTTCCAGTAAAGCCGGTCGTTCGGCGTACTGCCGTTTTCGATCACCACCTGATCGACCGCGCGCTCCTCCTGCTCCTCGGTGTACTCGTTGCGGATCACGGCGATCTTCTTGCCGTCCTCCTCGTACACCCTGTCGAGCGAGTAATTGGGCGTATGGATCACGCCTTGCGCGTACAGACGGCGATAGAAGATCGGGAACGTGGTGCCGCCGACGTCGTCGGCGACCTTCACGTCGGGCGTGACGATCTCCACATTGGCGCCGCGGCTCGCGATGAAATCGGCGATGCCCGCGCCCGCATGCGTGCTGACGCCGTCGTACACGAGCACGTTTCTGCCCGGCTCGACCTTGCCGGCCAGCACGTCCCACGAACTGACCGCGAGCCCCGCGTCGACGCCCCACGCCGCGACCTGCGACGTGAACGCCGAACCGCCGGTGGCGAGCACGACGATGTCGGGCTTCTCGGCCATGATGGTCCGCTCGTCGGCGGCGACGCCGAGGCGGCGGTCCACGCCGAGGCGCTTCGTCTCCATGTCGAACCAGCGCACGATGCCCGCCATCTGCTCGCGCTGCGGCGCTTTCGCCGCCAGCATGATCTGGCCGCCCACGTGATCGTCCTTTTCGAACAGCACCACGTCGTGACCGCGCGACTTCGCGACGCGCGCCGCTTCGAGCCCCGCCGGCCCCGCGCCGACCACCACGACCTTGCGCTTAGGCCCGCGCGACCTGGCGATCACGTGCGGCATCGTCGCTTCGCGCGAGGTCGCCGCGTTCTGCACGCACAGCACATCGAGCCCGTTGTACTGACGGTCGATGCAGTAGTTCGCGCCGACGCACTGCCTGATTTCGTCCTCGCGGCCAGCGCGGATCTTGATGACCATATGCGGATCGGCGATCTGTGCGCGCGTCATGCCGACCAGATCGACCATGCCGCTCGCGAGCAGCCGCTCGGCCTGGCCCGCGTCGCGAATGCTTTGCGCGTGCATCACCGGCACCTTGACGACCTGCTTGATGCCGGCCGCGAGATGCACGAACGGCTCGGGCGGCAGCGCCATCGGCGGCATGCAGTTGGCGAGCGTATTGTGCGTGTCCGCGCCGGAACCGATCACCCCGAGATAGTCGATCAGACCGCTTTCGCTCATCGCCTGGGCAATCTCTTTCAGCTGCTCGTGATCGAGCCCGTCTTCGTGGAATTCGTCGCCACACATGCGCAGGCCGACGCAGAAGTCGGCGCCCACCGCCGCGCGCACCGCCTGCAACACTTCGACGCCGAAACGCAGGCGGTTTTCGAGCGAGCCGCCCCATTCGTCGGTACGGAAGTTGGTGCGCGGGCTCCAGAACTGATCGATCAGATGCTGGTGCGCCGCCGAGATCTCGATGCCGTCCATGCCCGCATCCTTAACGCGCTTCGCGGCCGCCGCGAAGTCGCCGATGATGCGGCGGATCTCTTCGACCTCGATGATCTTCGCGTTGCCGCGATGCACCGGCTCGCGCACTCCCGACGGCGACATCAGATGCGGCCAGTGCTCGCCGTGAAACGCCGAGCGGCGTCCCATGTGGGTGGCCTGAATCATGATTTTCGCGCCATGCGCGTGCATCGCTTCGGCGAGCCGCGCGAGCGGATCGACGATCCGGTCGGTGGCGAGATTCACCGACTTCCACCAGCCTTGCGGGCTGTCGATCGACACCGGGCTCGAACCGCCGCACACGGCGAGTGCGACTCCGCCCTTTGCCTTTTCCTCGTAGTAGCGGATATAACGGTCGCCGGGCAGACCACCCGGCTCCGCATAGACCTCCGCGTGCGCGGTACTGACGATGCGATTGCGCAGCGTCAGCTTGTTCAACGTGAGCGGCTTGAAAAGGTTCGGGTAGCGCATCGCGATCGACCTCGGAATGCCCGGATTAGATTGACGCGAGCGGCGAGACTTCGAACACGCAGTGCTCGTGTCCCTCCGCCGCGCAGCGTGCTTCTTTCGACTGCGACGGCGGGCCCTTGCGCGCGCCGTCGGGCGCGGTATCGTTGACCCAGTCCATCGCGCCCGCGAACCAGCCGGCGAACATGTAGCAGAGCTTGCCGGCCTTGCCCGGTTGCGCGAGCACGAACGACGAGTGCCGCAACTCGATCCGCGCATGCGAGCTGGCCGGATCGGCTTCGATGATCCTGAAGATGCCCCAGCCGCGCTGCGACAGACGGTTCAGGTAGTGCTCGAATACCGCCATGCCGGCAAGACCATGTTGCTTCGCTTCCTTCTCGCACCAGAAATAGGCGGACTTGTGACCGGCCTGGTAGAGAATCCCGGCGTACGTGTCGCGGCCGAGCGCTTCCTCGACGGCGACGTGGTTGTTGGTGAAGAAGTGGCGCGGCACGTACAGCATCGGCAGCGCGTCGGTGGTCCAGACGCCGGTGTGCGGATCGACGTCGATAGGCAGTTGGGGTTGCATGTGGAGACTCCGTTTCGTATCCGCTATGAAAACAAGGGCTAAAGCTCACACCTTCCAGACTTCGCCGAACACCCGTAGCCAGTTTTCGCCCATGATCTTGCGGATGCGCGTCTCGCTCCAGCCGGCGCGTTCCATCGCGGCGGTCAGGTTCGGAAACTCGCCGATCGTGCGAATGCCTTCGGGATTCACGACCTTGCCGAAGTTCGTCAACTGGCGATAACGGCCCTTGTCGTGCGTGATCCAGTCGAAAAACTCGGTGCTGTAGCCCTGCGTGAAATCCGTGCCGATCCCCACCTGGTCCTCGCCGATCAGGTTCACCACGTACTCGATCGCCTCGATATAGTCCTCGACGGTCGCGTCCGGTCCGCGCCTCAGGAACGGCGCGAACATCGTCACGCCGACGAAGCCGCCCGCGTCCGCGATCTCCTTCAACTGCTCGTCGGTCTTGTTGCGCGGATGCTCCTTGAGCCCGGACGGGCAGCAATGCGAATAGCAGACCGGCTTCTTCGACGCCGCGATCGCCTCCGACGACGTCTTGCCGCCCACATGCGACAGATCGACCATGATGCCGACGCGGTTCATCTCCTGAATCACTTCGCGCCCGTAGCCGGACAGACCGCCGTCGCGTTCGTAGCAGCCGGTGCCGACCAGGTTCTGCGTGTTGTAGCAAAGCTGCACCACGTTGACGCCGAGATCCTTGAAGGCTTCGATATAGCCGAGGTTGTCCTCGAACGCATGCGCGTTCTGGAAGCCGAAAATGATGCCGGTCCTGTTCTCTTGCTTGGCGCGGAAGATGTCGTCGGTGGTGCGCACCAGCGTGAGGATCTCGCTGTATTGGCGGATTTGCTGCTTCATTTCGGCGATGTTGTCGACGGTCTTCTGAAAACTCTCCCAGACCGACACCGTGCAGTTCACCGCGGTCACGCCGCCCTTGCGCATGTCCTCGAACACCGAGCGCTCGAACTTCGAAATGTTCAGCCCGTCGATGATGATGCTGTTCTCGTGCAGTTGACTCATCGTTTGCTCCACGCGTACTCAGTAAATGGGAAAGCGCTCGCACAGCGCGAAAATCTCGCGGCGCACGCGTTGTTCGGTCGCGGCATCGCCTTCGGGCGACACGCGCAGCGCATCGAGCACCGCGACGATCAGACGCCCGACCTCGCGAAACTCGCTGACGCCGAAGCCGCGTGTCGTCGCCGCCGGTGTGCCGAGGCGGATGCCGGAGGTGATGGTCGGCTTCTCCGTATCGAACGGAATGCCGTTCTTGTTGCAGGTGATGCCCGCGCGCTCCAGCGCATGTTCGACCTGATTGCCCTTGAGCCCCTTCGGCCGCAGATCGACCAGCAGCAGATGGTTGTCGGTGCCGCCCGTCACCAGATCGACGCCGCCCGATGTGAGCACCTCGCCCAATGCCCGCGCGTTCGCGAGCACGCTGTCGATATAGGTTTTGAAGCCCGGCTGCAGCGCCTCGCCGAATGCGACCGCCTTGCCGGCGATCACGTGCATCAGCGGGCCGCCCTGCAAGCCGGGGAACACGGCAGAGTTGATCTTCTTTGCGATCTCCTCGTCGTTGGTCAGCACGAATCCGCCGCGCGGACCGCGCAAGGTCTTGTGGGTGGTTGACGTGACCACGTGCGCATGCGGGACCGGATTGTCATGGCGGCCGGCCGCGATCACGCCGGCGATATGCGCCATGTCCACCATCAGCTTTGCACCGGCGCCATCGGCGATCGCGCGCAGCCGCCCGAAGTCGAGCGCGCGCGGATAGGCGGAGAAGCCGGCGATCAGCAGCGTCGGCTTGTGCTGTTGCGCCAGTTCCTCGATCTGCTCGTAGTCGATCAGCATCGTGTCGCGCCGCACGCCGTACTGCACCGCGTTGAACCACTTGCCCGACATCGCGGGTTTCGCGCCGTGCGTCAGATGCCCGCCCGCGTCGAGCGACATGCCGAGCACCGTATCGCCCGGCCTGGTGAGCGCGAGCATCACCGCGCCGTTCGCCTGCGCGCCGGAATGCGGCTGCACGTTGGCGAACTTCGCGTCGAACAGCTGCTTGATACGATCGAGCGCGAGCGTCTCGATCGCGTCGACGTATTCGCAACCGCCGTAGTAACGCTTGCCCGGATACCCTTCCGCGTACTTGTTGGTCAGCACTGAGCCCTGCGCGTCGAGCACCGCGCGCGACACGATGTTTTCCGACGCGATCAGCTCGACTTGCGACTGCTGACGCTCGAGCTCTTTCAGAATGGCGCCGCGCACCGCCGGATCGCGCGGCGCTAGCGAGTCTTCGAAGAAGGGATTCGGGTTCGACATGGAAGGTCCGTGAGAACGTTGACGGGGAGGCTGCTGCGGGTTGCCGGCGGGATCGCGCTACCGCCTTGCCTTGGGTCTATTCTTGACGGTCACCCGGCGCGTCTATTTACGAATTCAGACGCGTTCTTTGCCTTTTCCGCCATGCGCGACTTTTTTCGACAAGTCGGCGCGATCCGCGCGCTCAGCGCTGCACTACAACGCAGTATTCCTGCGCCGATCGGGTGCGCTGCAAGGGCGTCGCCGCGCTGTTCCGGTGCCGCGCGGATGGTTTCATCAGTCGATTGCTTAGCTATTCCAGGCTTTGTGCGCAGTATCCAGGGGTTTAGCCTGATGGCACGGTAGTTGCCCTGATACTCAGAATTCAGATAGTCGCCCTCCCCACGGCGACGCGACATTTACATCAGGAATCACCGTTCCCATGTCCACCGATCGCACGGCATCGTTGTCGCATTTCGCATTCATGCCGGTACCCAACTTCACGATGATCGCCTTCTCGAACGCGATCGAAGTGCTACGCATGGCGAACTATCTGACGGGCCAGACGCTTTACCGCTGGTCGATCGTGAGTCCCGCCGGCGGGCCGGTCATGGCGAGCAACGGGTTATCCGTCGATACGGGGCCGGTCGAATGCGTCGGGCAACCCGATATCGTGTTCGTGGTCGGCGGCATCGACGTGCAGCGCTCCACCACCGCCGAGCATCTGTCCGCGCTGCGCCGTTTCGCGCGCATGGGCTGCGTGCTGGGCAGTCTTTGCACGGGCACCTATGCGCTCGCGCGCGCCGGCCTGCTTGCCGGTTACGCGTGTGCGATTCATTGGGAAAACATGTCGGCGCTGAAGGAAGAGTTTCCCGATACGCGCTTTCTGAAAGAGCTATTCGTGATCGATCGCGATCGCGTGACCTGTACCGGCGGCGTCGCGCCGCTCGACATGATGCTGAACCTGATCGCGCCGCGTGTTGGCACCGCTCGGGTCACGCAGATCGCCGAGCAGTTCATCGTCGAACACGTGCGCGACACCAGCGCGCAGCAGAAGATGCCGCTCGTCGCGCGGCTCGGCTCGGCCAACAAATCGCTGTTCGAAGTGATCTCGCTGATGGAGAACAACATCGAGGAGCCGCTGTCGCGCGAAGAACTCGCACGGCTCGCCGGCATGTCGCAACGGCAGTTGCAACGGCTGTTCCGCGAACATCTGGGCATGACGCCGACGCACTACTATCTGACACTGCGCCTGCGGCGCGCGCGCGAGCTGCTGTTGCAGACCGACATGTCGATCATGCACATCACGATGGCCTGCGGCTTCCAGTCGGCCTGCCACTTCTCGAAGAGCTATCGCGATACGTTCGGCACCGCGCCGACGCGCGAGCGTCGCAAGCAGGTGCCTTCGCTATCCGCTGCGCCGGTGATGGCGGCTTGATCAATGAACAGAAGCGCCGCGTGCCCGGCAGGCCACGCGGCGCTTTAGCGGCCAACCAAACTCAAGCCGCCTTCAACAACCCGTGCGGGTCGATCACAAACTTCTTCGGCGCGCCGCCGTCGAATTGCCGGTAGCCCTCGGGCGCATCGTCGAGCGACACCAGATCTCCGACCTGCAGCGTCTCGACGTCGCGCCCTACCTCGATCACTTCGCCGGTAATCTCGTGCCCGAGTACCAGGCCGACCTCGGCAGTCGTGCGGCCACGCACCATATGCTGATCGGAGCCGCAGATATTCGTGCTGGTTCGTGAGCGGCACGCCGCACACGCTGCGCGGCGCGCCGTTTCACCAGCGTAGCGGCCTACAACTTTTTCTTTACCCCCGCGCAACATATCCTCGTTTGCCAGCGGTTCGCAAAAGGCCGATAGTGCTGCCTCAGCCGAATCGCCGATCCACCGATTCACACTCCCCCGACCGAGGACCCGTTTGCCATGAAGACCCGAGCGCTCAAACTGATAACAACCGCCACGTTCGCGCTGTTCACGCTCTGCGCGATCTCGCCCATCGGCCACGCGGCCGAGCCCACCGCCGCGCAACTCCAACCCACCATCGATGCCGCGATCAGGCCGCTGATGGCGAAGTACCATATCGCCGGCATGGCGGTCGGCGTGATCGACGACGGCAAGCCCTACGTCTACAACTATGGCGTCGCATCGACGCAAACCGGCAAGCCGGTCACACGCGATACGCTGTTCGAACTCGGCTCGGTCAGCAAGACCTTCACGGCGACGCTCGCGTCGTATGCGCAGCTCGACGGCAAGCTGTCGTTGTCGGACGGCACGGAACGCTATCTGCCGACGCTGCGCGGCCGCCCGTTCGGCAAGGTCAGCCTGCTGAACCTCGGCACGCACACGCCTGGCGGTCTGCCGCTACAGGTGCCGGACGACATCCATAACGACGCGCAATTGCTGCGGTACTTCCACGACTGGGAGCCCGCTCATGCGCCCGGCACGTTCCGCACCTACTCGAATCCCGGCATCGGCACGCTCGGCCTGATCACCGCGAAGACCATGGGGCAGGATTTCACCGTGCTGATGCAGCAACGCGTGTTTCCGGCGCTCGGCATGAAGAGCACCTATATCGACGTGCCCGCGGCGAAAATGCCGGACTACGCGCAGGGCTATGCGAAAGACGGTGCGCCGATCCGCCTGACGGGCGGCGTGATTTCCGCCGAAGCCTATGGCGTCAAGTCGACCGCCGCCGACATGCTGCGTTTCGTGCAGGCAAACATGAATCTGATTCCGCTCGACAGCCAGCTCCAGCGTGCGATCACGGATACCCATACCGGCTACTTCCAGGCTGGGGTGCTGACTCAGGATCTGATCTGGGAGCAGTACCCGTATCCGGTCGCGTTGCCGACCTTGCTGACCGGCAATTCGCCGGAGATGGTCCTCAACGGCACGCCGTCGACCGCAATCAAACCGCCGCTGCCGCCGCAGCAGAACGTCTGGATCAACAAGACCGGATCGACCAACGGCTTCGGTGCGTATGTCGCGTTCGTGCCGCAAAAACGCATCGGTATCGTGATGCTCGCCAATCGCAATTTCCCGAACGAAGCGCGCGTGAGCGCCGCGCATCAGATCCTCACGGCGCTGGATGGCGGCAAGCCCTGATACGGCGTGGACTTACGGGCGCAGCCGCGCACGCGCTGCGCCGGCGATCCGCGCGAGCGCATCCGCGCTCAGACGGGCCGCGATTTTCTCGACGTACGCATGATGCCGCGCTTCGAGCGGCGCACCGAGTTCCCGCGCGAGCAGATAGCGGATCAGCGCAATGCGCCGATGACGCAGCGCGATACTTTGATCGAGCAGCGCGAGCGCGGCGCCGGCATCGCGCTCATCGCACGCGCGTGCCGTGAGAAGCGAGGTGGCCGCGCGTGCCGACGTCATGGCGAAATCAGCAAAGCGAACTGCGCGACGCTCAGCACATCAACGGCTCGGCGGCGTCGAGCATGATCCTGACGAAGTAATCCGCGAAACTGCGACGCACGACGATGTCGAAACTGTCGGCGCCCGTGGGCAGCAACGTGATCGACGCCTTGAAGTAATGGCTCTGCGCGCACTGCCCCACCCCGAACAGTTTCGGATGCAGATCGAGTGGACAGCCGCGCGCGAGCACGTCGCGCGTGCGCGTGCCGCTGATTTCGAGCACCGTATAGCCGCTGCCCACATCGACCGCCGATGCGAACACGCCCGCGAACGCCGCGCCGAGCTTCGCCTGCAACGGCGCCGTGCGCGTCGCATCGTGCGCGGTCTCCGAACGCACGAGCCATTCGTCCGGGCCGAGCCAGAGCATGTCGTAGCCGTTGCCGCGCGCGACGGTGTTCGGCTTCTCCGGCGGCTTGCAGCCGATCACCTGTTCCACCGCGCGAATGAACGCCGCGTCGCGCGTATCGCCGCGCACGTTCACGAGTTCGAGAAATGGCCGCTCGCCGAGCCGGAACGCGGCAGTCGCGTTGGCCTGATGCTGTTTCAGCAGCCCATCCACACCGACCAGCGGCGACTCCTGCCACGCGCCGTTTTGCCGCCCGAGCGTGCGGTCCACGATGGACACCGTCCCGCCTGTTTCATTCCACATGTTGACGTGCTCCTTCGCTGTCGTAGAACACCGGACTCGCGATCTTCGCCGCGATCTGTTTGCCGCTTGCGAGCGGAATCGTGACGGTCGTGCCGATCTTGTCGAGACCGCCCTTGACGACCGCCATCGCGATCGAGCGTTGCAGAATCGGGCTGTAATAGCTCGACGTGACGTGCCCGAGCATCGGCGCGGTGTCGCCCTGGAACGGACCGGCGACGATCTGCGAGCCCTCGGGTATCACGAACGACGCATCCTCCGCGAGCAGCCCGACCAGTTGCTTGCGTCCCGCCTTCGCGGTGTCCGGGCGGGCGAGCGAGCGCTTGCCGAGAAAGTCCTTCGAGTTCGCGACGAGCCCGCCCATGCCGAGGTCGTGCGGCGTCATCGAGCCGTCCGTATCCTGGCCGACGATGATGTAGCCCTTCTCCGCGCGCAGCACGTGCATCGTCTCGGTGCCGTACGGCGTGATGTTGAACTCCGCGCCCGCGGCCATCAACGCTTCCCACACCGCGCGTCCGACGTTGGCCGGCACGTTCACCTCATACGCGAGTTCGCCCGAGAAGCTGATGCGCATCACGCGCGCCGCCGCGCCCGCGACGGTGCCTTCACGATACGTCATGAACGGAAACGCCGCGTTCGCGAAGTCAATGTCGTCGCAGACCTTTTGCAGCACCTTGCGGCTCAGCGGGCCGACTACCGCAAAAGTAGCCCAGTGATCGGTGACCGACGCGAGCCGCACGCGCAGGTCGGTCCATTCGGTTTGCAGCCAGCGTTCGAGCCACGTGAGCACACGCGCCGCGCCGCCGGTGGTGGTCGTCATCATGTAGTGCTGCTCGGCGAGGCGCACGGTCACGCCGTCGTCGAAGATCATGCCGTTTTCGTCGAGCATCAGGCCGTAGCGGCACTTGCCGACTTCGAGCCTGGTCCACGGATTCGTGTACACCCAGTTCAGCAGCTTCGCGGAATCGGGGCCCTGAATGTCGATCTTGCCCAGCGTCGACGCATCGAGAATGCCGACGCTCGTGCGCACCGCGAGCGCTTCGCGCGCAACCGCCGCGTGCAGATCCTCGCCCGCCTTCGGGTAGTACCACGGACGCTTCCAGTTGCCGACGTCCTCGAACGCCGCGCCGTGTTCCACGTGCCATTCGTGCACCGCCGTCTTGCGCACCGGATCGAGCAATTCGCCCAATTCCCGGCCGGCGAAAGTGCCGAACGTGACCGGCGTGTAGTTCGGCCGGAACGTCGTCGTGCCGGTCTCGGGAATGGTCTTACCGAGCGCCTGGGCGAGAATCGCCATGCCGTTGATGTTGCCGAGCTTGCCCTGGTCGGTGCCGAAACCCATCGCGGTGTAGCGCTTCACGTGTTCGACGGATTCGAAACCTTCGCGCGCCGCGAGGAAGATATCGGCCGCCGCGACGTCATTCTGGAAATCGACGAACTGCTTGGGCCCGCGCGTGGCCAACTCGCGTCCGCCGACGAGCCACAGCGGTTCCAGCTTCGTTTCGCTCAGTTCGGCGACCTGCACCGGCTTTGGCCGCGCGACGATGTGCCCGGCCGCGCGCGCCGCTTCGACGCCGGCGTCGAGCGCGAAGCGGATGCCCTGGCCGAGCGTGAAGGCGCCCGCGCAGGCGCCGACGCTGGTCTCAGGCTGGACCGCCTTGCCCGGCACGAAGCAGGCCTTGTCGTCATGCCAATGGGCCTTGCCGCCCGACTGCGCGAACAGATGCAGCACTGGGCTCCAGCCACCCGACATCGCGAGCAGATCGCACGGCAGTTGGCCCTGCTGAGCGGTGATCTGCCCTTTCGCATACGAGGCGAGCGACACCGACGCGACGCGCAGCTTGCCATGCGCCGCCGTGACCACCGTGCCGTTCAGCACCTTGATGCCATGGCGGCGCGCGAGCGCCGGCAGCGTGCCCTTCGATGCGCCCGCGCGCGGATCGATGACGCTCACCTGCGCGCCGGCCGCTTTCAGGTCGAGCGCGCATTGATAGCCGTCGTCGTTGTTCGTGAACACGATCGCATTGCGACCCGGCAGTACCGCATACCGATGCAGATAGCTCGACACCGCCGACGCGAGCATCACGCCAGGCAGATCGTTGTTGCCGAACACGATCGGCCGTTCATGCGCGCCGGTCGCGAGAATCACGCGTTTCGCGCGGATCTTCCACAGCAGTTCGCGCGTGCCCTTGCGCTGCGACACGGGCAGATGATCGGTCAGGCGCTGGGTGACCGTGACGAGATTGTGGTCCTGATAGCCGAACGCGGTGCTGCGGCTCAGGATCTTCACATCGGGCAACTGCCGCAATTCGTCCTCGATTTTCCGCACCCACTGCAGCGCGGGCTTGCCGTCGATCTCCGCGCCGCAGGACAGCAGCGAGCCGCCCAGCTCGGGCTGATCGTCGACGAGCGTCACGCGCGCGCCGGACAAGGCCGCCGCGTGCGCGGCCGCGAGCCCGGCCGGGCCGCCGCCGACCACCAGCACGTCGCAATGCGCGAAGCACTTGTCGTAGCGGTCCGCGTCGCGCTGGCGCGGCGCGGTGCCGAGGCCGGCCGCGTCGCGAATCGCTTCCTCGTACTTCGGCCAGAGTTTGCGCGGCCACATGAAGGTCTTGTAGTAGAAGCCCGCCGGAATGAAGCGCGCGATCTTCTGGTTGATCGCCATGCGGTCCTTCTCGATGCTCGGTTTCGCGTTCACGCTGCTCGCGACGAGCCCCTGGTACAACTCCACTTCGGTGGCGCGCGCGTTCGGCACCGTGTAGGCGCCGGTCTCCAGTTGCACGACCGCGTTCGGCTCCTCGACGCCCGCGGTCACGATGCCGCGCGGCCGATGATATTTCCAGCTGCGCGCGACGAAATGCATGCCGTTCGCGAGCAATGCGGACGCGAGCGTATCGCCTTGATAACCCTGATACTCGACGCCGTTGAACGTGAAGCTCAGCGCGATCGCGCGATTGATGCGCCCGCCGGTCGGGAGTCGGTCTTTCTGGCTCATGATGCTTTGCCCTCTTGTACCTTTACCTGTGCGTTTGCTGCCTGTGTATCGGTACTGTCCAGCGCCAGCAACGGACGCTCGAACGTCTGATAGCCCTGGAACGCATAGCTGACGGTGTCGCGCTGCGCCTTGAACCAGCGGCGGCAGCCCTGCGTGTGGAACCATTGCTCGCGATGCACGCCGCGCGGGTTCTTGCGCATGAAAAGGTAGTCGCCCCATTCCTTGTCGGTGAGCTTGTCCGTGTCGAGCGGGCGGGCGATGTCCGCCTCGCCGCCGCACGAGAATTCGGTTTCGGCGCGGGGACCGCACCAGGGGCATTCGATCAGCAGCATCTGTGTCTCCTTGTCGACTAGTGGGCCACGGCGGCAGCGCCATGCTCATCGATCAGATGACCGGTATAGAACCGGTCCAGCGAAAACGGCGCGTTCAACGGATGGGGTTCGTCCTTCGCGATCGTGTGCGCATAGACCCATCCCGAGCCGGGCGTCGCCTTGAAGCCGCCCGTCCCCCAGCCGCAGTTGAAATACAGTCCCTTCACATCGGTCTTGCTGATGATCGGGCACGCGTCCGGCGATACGTCGACGATGCCGCCCCACTGCCGGTTCATCCGCACGCGCGAAAACACCGGGAACATCTCGACGATCGCCTCGAGCGTGCCCTCGATGATCTGGAAGCTGCCGCGCTGCCCAAACCCGGTGTACTGATCGACGCCCGCGCCGATCACGAGATCGCCCTTGTCGGACTGGCTGATATACGCGTGGACCGCATTCGACATCACGACCGTGTTGACGACCGGCTTGATCGGCTCCGACACCAGCGCCTGCAACGGATGGCTTTCGAGCGGCAGCCGCACGCCGGCCATATCGGCGAGCGTCGACGTGTTGCCGGCCGCGACCACCGCGACCTTCTTCGCCTTGATGAAACCCTTCGTCGTGTCGACGCCCGTCACCTGGCTGCCGTCGCGGCGAATGCCGACGACCTGGCAGTTCTGCACGATATCGACGCCGGCCTGATCGGCGCCGCGCGCGAAGCCCCACGCCACCGCATCGTGCCGGGCCACGCCGCCGCGCCGCTGGATCGATGCGCCGAGCACCGGGTAGCGGCTGTTCAGATTGATGGTCGGCTCGAGTTCCTTGATCTGCGCGGGCGTGAGAAATTCGGCGTCGACGCCGTTCAGGCGGTTCGCGTTGACGCGGCGTTCGGTGTCGCGCACGTCCTGCAGCGTATGCGCGAGATTCATCACGCCGCGCTGGCTGAACATCACGTTGTAGTTCAGATCCTGCGCGAGCCCTTCCCAGAGCTTCATCGCCTTCTCGTAGAGCGCGGCGGATTCGTCCCACAGGTAGTTCGACCGCACGATCGTCGTATTGCGCGCGGTGTTGCCGCCGCCGATCCAGCCCTTCTCGAGCACCGCGACATTGCGCACGCCATGCTCCTTCGCGAGGTAGTACGCGGTCGCGAGACCGTGCCCGCCGCCGCCCACGATCACGACGTCGTATTCACGTTTAGGCTCGGGGCTGCGCCATTGCCGCTCCCAGTTCTCGTGATACGACATCCCGTTGCGTAGCAGGCTGAATATCGAATAGCGGCTCATCGTCGTTCCTTTGCGGTTTTGCAGATGCGGTGTAGCGGTTCAACACTCGATGACGTTCACGGCCAGTCCGCCGCGCGACGTCTCCTTGTATTTCGTCTTCATGTCGGCGCCGGTTTCGCGCATGGTGCGGATCACACTGTCGAGCGACACCACGTGCTTGCCGTCGCCCTTCATCGCGAGGCGGGCCGCGTTGATCGCCTTGATCGCGCCCATCGCGTTGCGCTCGATGCACGGAATCTGCACCAGCCCGCCGACCGGATCGCAGGTCATGCCGAGGTTGTGTTCCATGCCGATTTCGGCGGCGTTCTCGACCTGGGTGGGCGTGCCGCCCATCACGGCCGCGAGCGCGGCGGCGGCCATCGAGCAGGCCACGCCCACTTCGCCCTGGCAGCCCACCTCGGCGCCGGAGATCGACGCCGTTTCCTTGTAGATGATGCCGATCGCCGCGGCGGTCAGCAGGAAGTCGACGATGCCGGCGTCGTTCGCCGCATGCATGAATTTCACGTAGTAGTGCAGCACTGCCGGGATCACGCCGGCCGCGCCATTGGTCGGCGCGGTGACGACCCGGCCGCCCGCGGCGTTCTCCTCGTTGACGGCCATCGCGTACAGGTTGACCCAGTCGAGCATCGACAGCGGGTCGCGCAGCGATTCCTCCGAGCGTGCGCGCAAGCGCTCGCACAGCTCGGCCGCGCGGCGCTTCACGTGCATCGGGCCGGGCAACTCGCCGCGGACCTTGCAACCGCGCTCGACACACGCGGCCATCGTGCGCCAGATCGCCAGCAGGCCCTCGCGCACTTCGGGCTCGGGCCGGGTCGCGCATTCGTTGCGCAACGTCACTTCGGCGATGGACAGGCCGCTTTCGCGGCACACGCGCATCAGATCGTCGCCGGTGCGAAACGGATACGGCACCTCCGCGTTGGCGCGCCGGCCGTTCACGCGGTCGCCGTCGCGATTGACGACGAAGCCGCCGCCGATCGAGAAGTACTCTTTTTCGACGAGCAGTTGACCGTTCTCGTCGAAGGCCTGGAAGCGCATGCCGTTCGGATGCACGACGCCCGAGCCCCGCGCGCCCGGCATCAGCTTGCGCAACAAGCCGACATGTTCGCGCTCGTCGAACGCGACCGCATGCTTGCCGAGCAGCACGAGTTGGCGGGTCTCGCGGATCGCGAGCAGCCGCGGCTCGATCAGCTCAGGATCGAGCCGGTCGGGCAGATTGCCTTCGAGGCCGAGCAGCACCGCCTTGTCGGTGCCGTGGCCCTTGCCGGTCGCGCCGAGCGAGCCGAACAGCTCGGCTCTGACGCGCCGCACGAAGCCGAGCAGATTCGCGTCCTCGATGTGCGATGCGAAGCGGCATGCGGCGATCATCGGCCCGACCGTGTGCGAGCTGGATGGACCGATGCCGATCTTGAACAGATCGAAGACGCTGACGTTCATGGCGTGCCTTGTGCGTTGTGTCTTGCGTGTTGCGATGGCCGGAAGCGCTTCGACTCGACTCATGCGCCCGGATGGAATGTGCGTCTATTGCACCGCACGCCGGGCCGGATCGATAGAATAAAAACGGCATCGCAATGGGATGGCGTCGTCAGGTGAGCCGCCACGCGGGTCTCCCGGCGCATTTGCGATGACTTGGGACGCATTTGCGACAGGCGGCCCGATTGCGGCCGGCAATGCTGAAGGTCCGTGGTGCTATCCTCGGCTTCACCGTTTCGGTCAACGTCCGTTCCTCTTTCGCCGTTCTTTTCACCGACCCGCCGCGCGCATGAATTCCGCTGAAACGCTTGCCCCTCCCTCACTCGACACAGTCACGAAGCAGCGCATCCGCTTCGGCATCATCCTGCTGCCGAACTTCACGCTGACCGCATTCTCGGGTTTCGTCGACCTGCTGCGCCTGTCCGCCGACGAAGGCGACTTCAGCAAGCCGGTGCGCTGTTCGTGGAGCGTGATCGGGGAAACCCTGGCTCCGGTGCGGGCGAGTTGCGGCATCCAGATCACGCCGTGGGAAACCTTCGAGACCGCCGGGAAGTTCGACTACGTGGTGGTGGTCGGCGGACTGCTGCACTCGGGGCCGGCCGCGAGCGAGGCGACGCTCGCGTTTATCCGCTGCGCCGCCGCCCGCGACACGACGCTGGTCGGCATGTGCACCGGCGTGTTCTCGCTGATGCGCGCGGGCGTGCTCGACGGCCATCGGATCTGCGTGAGCTGGTTTCACTACTGGGATTTCATCGAGCGCTTTCCGTCGGTCGACGAACAGATGCTGGTCGCCGACCGGCTGTTCGTGATCGACCGGCGGCGCATCACCTGTTCCGGCGGCCGCGCGTCGATCGACGTCGCCGCCGCGATCCTGCTGCGTCATTTCGAAACGGCGACGGTGCAGAAGGCGCTGCGCATCCTGCTCGTCGACGATCTGCAGAAAGGCAACGCGCCGCAGCCTCATCCCCCCGGTCTCGCGCCGGCCTCGCATCCGAAGGTCAAGCGCGCGATCCTGCTGATGGAGCAGCACGTGGGCCGCGCGCTGCCGCTCGACGAACTGGCGGGCAAGCTCGATCTGTCGCCGCGTCAGCTCGAACGGCTGTTCAAGGCGCAGACCGGCAAGGCGCCGCAGGCCTACGCGAAGCAGGTGCGCCTGCGCACCGCCGCGTGGTTGTTGACGAGCTCGGACAAAACCGTCGCCGATATCGCGTCGAGCTGCGGCTTTTCGGACGCCTCGCACCTGGGACGGGAATTTCGCAAACAGTTCGGCGTGCCGCCGATGATGTATCGCGAGCAGCGCGGCACGGCGCAGCAAGCCGACGACGGCGCGTGCTACGACGAAACGTTTCCGGGCCGCGCGCAGGCGATCTGAATCTGCGCGGCATGCGAGGCCGCGGCACCCGCTACTCCGGCATGCGCCGCTCGACGCTCGGCGCATGTCCGAACTGCGCGCGATAGGCCTTGCTGAAATGACACGGAGAATGAAAACCGCACACCATGGTCACGCGCGCGATCGACGCGTCGGTATTGCGCAGCAGATCGCGCGCGCGGCGCAGCCGCAAGCTCAGGTAGTAATGCGTCGGCGACATGTTCAGGAATAGCTTGAACATCCGTTGCAAATGACGCTGCGACAGGTTGACGAGCCGGGCGAGTTCGTCGAGCGATAGCGGCTCCTCGATGTTCGCTTCCATCAGCCGCACCACTTCGATCAGTTCGGTGCGCGACAGGCCGACCCGCGCGTCGACCGGAATGTGCTGGTAATCGGTCGAGCCGCGAATCCGCTCGACGATGAATTGCTCGGACACCTGCGCGGCCACCGCGGCCCCCAGCCGCATGCCCACCAGATGCAGCATTAGATCGAGCGGCGCGGTTCCGCCGGTGCAGGTCAGCCGGTCGCGGTCGATCACGAACAGTTCGTCGTCGAAATGCACGTGCGGATAGCGCTGGTGCAACGGCGACATGTCCTCCCAATGCACGGTCGCGCGATAGCCGTCGAGCAGCCCGGCCGCGAGCAGCGCATACGGACCCGTGCAGATGCCGCCGAGCGGCACGCGGTGCGCGGCCGCCTCGCGCAGCAGCGCGATCACCGCGTCGTTCACATACTCGCGCACGTGCCAGCCCGCGCACACGAACAGCAGGTCCGGCATGCCGGCCTCGGCGAGCGTGGTGGTCGGTTTCACCGTGATGCCGTTGCTCGCGCGCGCCGGCTCGCCGTCCGGCGTGATCACCGACCACCGGTAGTGCTGCGCGCGGCCCACGTAGTTCGCCATGCGCAGCACCTCGACCGCGCTCGTGAACGCGATCATCGAGAAGTTCGGCAGCGTCAGGAAGCCGACGTGCGCGACGTGCGCGACGGCGCACAGCCGCGCATCGGCTTCGGCGGAGGCGATTGCGTCGCGCTTCATGGACGTATCGAATCAGGCCGTCAACCGTGTTGCGCCGCCGGCTCGCGGCGCACTTTCATCGCATTGCGCAAACCGGCGAACAGGGGGGCGCGTACCTTGCCCGGCGCCCGGCCGAAGCTCTCGGTGATGCGGTCCAGAATGATCGCCAGCATCACGACCGACATGCCGCTTTCGAAGCCGAGTCCGATATCGAGCCGCTGGATGCTCGCGAGCACGTCGTTACCGAGGCCGCCCGCACCGACCATCGACGCGATGATCACCATCGACAGCGCCATCATGATGGTCTGGTTCACGCCGGTCATGATCGACGGCAGCGCGTTCGGAAACTGCACCTTGTACAGCAGTTGCCACGGCGTGCAGCCGAACGCCTGTCCCGCTTCGACGATTTCGCGATTCACGTGCTTGATGCCGAGCGCGGTCAGACGCACCGCGGGCGGCATCGCGAAGATCACCGTCGACAGGATGCCCGGCACGCGGCCGAGACCGAACAGCATCGCGGCCGGAATCAGGTAGACGAACGCGGGCATCGTCTGCATCAGATCGAGCACCGGGCGCACGATCATTTCGACGGCGCGGCTCTTCGCCATCCAGATGCCGAGCGGCACGCCGAGCACGAGACTGATCACCGTCGATGACAGCGTGAGGCCGAGCGTGATCACCATCTGATCCCAGAAGCCGGTGCCGTAGATCAGCAGCAGCGCCGCCAGCGTGAACAGCGCGAAGCGCCAGCCGACGCGCCACAAGCCGATGCCGACGAAAAACGCCATCAGCGCCCACATCGGCACGGCCTGCAAACCGTGCTCGACCGCCGCGGCGAAACTCTCGATGACCTTGCCGATCGTGTCGAAGGTCTGCGCGTCGTGATCGAGCAGGTAGTGAACGCCGCGATCGACCCAGGCGCCAAGTGGAATGACTTCAGACATGGGAACCTCGATGGCGCGTGAGAACGTTCAGCACGTTCGTCTTGTTGACCGAACCGCAGTAGGAGCCGTCCGCTTCGACGACCGGCAGCGGCGCGCGGCTCGCCACCACGCGCGCGACCACGTCGTCGAGCGGCGTGCTGCGGCGGATGCATTCGATCTGGTTGAGCTTCGGCGACGCGCTGCCCGTCGCATCGCGGCACACGAAGCCGCGAATCCGGCGCTCGCTATCGAGCACGAACGCGTAGTCGGCGCTGCCGTTGAGCGTCGCGGCGACGCTCGACGCGTCGATCTGCGGCGCGTGCATCAGCGGCACGTCGTCGGTCTGCATCAGATCGCCGGCCGTCAGATAGCGGCTCGTGTCGATGCCTTCGAAGAACGCGCGCACGTAGTCGTCTGCCGGGTTCTTGATGATTTCCCGCGGCGTGCCGATCTGCACCACGCGGCCGCCTTCCATGATCGCGATGCGCGTGCCGATGCGCATCGCCTCCTCGAGATCGTGCGACACGAACAGGATCGTGCGCTGCTGCTCGCGTTGCAGATCGAGCAGCACGTTCTGCATCTCCTTGCGCTTGAGCGGGTCGAGCGCGGAGAACGCCTCGTCCATGATCATCAGCGACGGGTTGACCGCGAGCGCGCGCGCGAGCCCGACGCGCTGCTGCATGCCGCCCGACAACTCGGCCGGCAGTTTCTGCGCGAACGGTGCAAGGCCGACCTGTTCGAGCACCGTCAGCGCCCGCGCCTCGCGCTCCTTACGGCCGACGCCCGCGACTTCGAGCCCGAACGCCGCGTTGGCCAGCACGGTGCGCTGCGGCATCAGCGCGAAGGACTGGAACACCATGCTCATGTCCTTGCGGCGCAACGCGGTCAGCTCGGCGCGCGGCACGCCCGCGACATCGCGGCCGTCGATCAGCACCTTGCCGGCGCTGGGCTCGACGAGCCGATTGATCAGGCGAATCAGCGTCGACTTGCCCGAGCCGGACAGGCCCATCAGCACGAAGATCTCGCCCTCGCGAACCTCGAACGACGCGTTGTGGACGCCGACGATCTGACCGGTGCGGGCAAACACCTCTTCTTTCGTGGCGCCGCCGGCCAGCATCGCGAGCGCCTGTTTCGGGTTGCTGCCGAACACCTTGCACAGCCCTTCGACCACGACCTTGGGGGAATTCATCGAGTGCTCTCCTCGCCTGCGGACGTCCGTCCGCGCTGTGCCTACATAGTTGCCAGAAAAAAGTGCGGCTAACCGACTAATTCCGACAACCACATGAGGAAATGCGACACCCGGCCATGCCGTGGACGCTCGGCGCGGCGAGCAAACCCTTGTGGGATTCAGGAAATCGACACGCCCAGCAAGCGCCCGACGCCGAACGTGAACCCTGCCGCGATGAGCCCGATGACGATCTGGCGCAGCGCCGAAAACCCCGCGCTGCGTCCGTTGAACAACGACGTGAACACGCCGATCGACGCGAGCGCCAGCATGCTCAGCACGACACACTGCACGATTGCGCTGACGCCGCGCGTCCACAGGAAAGGCATCACCGGGAAAATCGCACCGAGCGAGAACAAGCAGAACGACACGCCCGCCGCCGACCACGGATTGCCGCCCAGTTCCGCCGGATCGAGACCGAGCTCCTCGCGCGTGAGGGTGTCGAGCGCCTTGTCCTTGTCGCGCATCATCTGCGAGGCCACGCGTTTCGCCTCGCTCGCGTCGAGCCCTTTCGCGCGGTAGATCAGCGCGAGCTCGTGCTCCTCCGCTTCGGGCTGTTCTTCGATCTCCTCGGCTTCCTTGGCGATCTGTGTGCTCGCGAGTTCGCGCGCATTGGTAACCGACAGCCATTCGCCGAGCGCCATCGAACAGGCACCGGCGATCAGCCCGGCGAGGCCGGTCAACAGGATCGCCTTGTTGCCGGTGCCCGCGCCGGCGACGCCCATGATCAGGCAGAAGTTGGACACGAGGCCATCGTTCGCGCCGAGAACCGCCGCGCGCAGATCGTTGCCCGACGCGGCGCCCTTGTGCCACGACTCGGCCGCGGCAATGCGCGCGCCGGACGACAGGTTGGCATTGCCGGTGCTCGCGAGCGTCTGCACGACGGCCGCGTGATGATGTTCGTCGGCGGACATGTGGCCCGCGTCGCGTTGGCCTTGATATTTGTTGCGGTCCGCGTATTCGGCTGCGGCGAGCGTTGGCAGCACGAAGTCCGCGCCGCACACGCGCACGAGCCCCTTCATCAGACGCGTCTTGACCGCATGGCCACGGCCCTTCGGTTCGATGCCATTGGCTCTGAGCTTGTCGGCCCACACTTGCGCGTGGCTGTGTTCGGATTGCGCGAGATCCTGATAGACCTGCTTGCGGGTCTCGTCTTTCTCGACCTGCGCGAGCGTCTCATAGAGGGCAGCGCTGTGCAGTTCGTCGGAGAGATTCGCCTTGTAGCGTTTCACTTCATGTTTCGTTGCCATGATCGCGCCTCGCAACTGCCCGGCGCCTCATCAACGATGAATGCCACGCCGGGCTTCCGGTGTCCGTTACTGGCTGGCAGGCGCACCAACGCCGGCCTTCTTCTGGGCTGCCTGCAGCTTGTCCGGATAGTTCGGATCGTTCTGCGCCGGCTGGTAGCCCGCGTCTTCGAGTTTCTTCAACTCGGCGTTCTTTTTCGCGCGGGCCTGTTTGCGCTCTGCCTTACGCTCGGCCTTGGTCGGCTTTGGGGTGGTCGTCGTCGCGCCTTCCTGGGCTGCGGCATCCGTCGAGCCCTGCGCGAGCGCGAGCGGAATCGTACCGGCCATCAGTGCGACGGCCGAAACGCCCAGCATGATTCGTTTAATGGCGAAGCTCTTCATCACTGATATCCCCTGAAAAAATTGGCAATAACGTACGAATTGCGTCTGCGAACCGTGAACCACACGCCGGGTCGCGCAGCCTCCACACGAACCCGTCAACGGGAGCTTACAGCCAAATAGCGGGAGGTGGGTCGGGAGCGTGGACTGCTGCGGGCGTCGCTTCATCGGTGGGTATTCATGGGTGACACTTGCTGTGCACCGTTTTAGGTCGTGCTGCATTGCAGAATTACAAAACGGTACGGCTTCTTTCTCTCGAACATCGTAATCGCCAAGTTCGGCTTGATTACAAGGACTGACGAGGCAAATGAAACGCGTTGTTGGGCTTTGACGCGGCGCTGCCATTTTGGCAGCGGCTCGGCCCTGCGGCCTCAATTTCAGAATACTCCGGCTTTTGCCGCGGATTGACTCGCGAACAATAGTGGCGCGGATCGGTTGCAACGCGGCCATGCTCAATTCCCGATAGTCGAATTCGAGCGTTTGGGGCTATCCAGTTCCGTTGATTTTTACATCACGAGCCGTAAGCGCCTATGAACCACGACGAAAAATTCTCTTACTACAAGATCGACAAGCTTTTTTGGCGTTGGAAGAAGCAAGACGGGGCCCGCATCGTGCATGAGGTCTCGCTCTCCACTGACAATCCACCGCCTCCGCTTCCGGCCCTGCCAGTCGCGAAGCCGAAAGCCGTGCCAAGCCCACCCAAGTCACCCAAATCTGATCCGACCGTAAAAATGATCAACGACCTTCTCAAGGTCGCCGATTCGGTTTCCCGGTTCAGCACATGGTTAAAGACGCCTGTGCCGCCCAAACCACCCAAAGCGGAGAAGATCGCCGCCCCGAAAAAGACGGTACCGCCATTCGATATCCAGGAAATCCCGCAGGCTCTGCGCAAGGAAATGATGCCCATTGGGGCAAAGTTAATGGAGCGATGGTTTGCCGGCCGCTTGAACTATTCCGCAATCCCCAGCGACGAGATCAAGGAAATCAATCAGGAAGGCAAACCGTATCCGCCTGACATGTACGACACAACCACGGTAAAGATGGACTGGATATTGGAGTTCGCTCGTGCCAGACGGAAATACGACTACCTGATCAACGATGCAATCCGTTCACCCGCGGCGCTTCAAGTGCTTCAAAAGAAGCTTCGTTTCTACAGGCACAGAAGCGAGCTATCTACGCACGATATCTGTCGGGATGATCCCCAACACCTGCATCAGTTTTTCCAGTTTCAACACGTCGAGGTTGACGGTACCTTTGCGGAAAAAATCAAGCTGCAACTGATAGCGGATGCTGTGCGAACAGGCGTCCCCGACGATTTGACCGCTGCGCTTGGATCGTTCGTAATCTATGCCGCTATTGCTCACGTCCGCCTGTCGAGGGACCCATTTGGTACGCAAAAAACCACTGCCGAAGTAACGGGTGCATGGATCTATGTGAAAGATAACTTCACGTTTACCGATGAGCCGGGGCAGCGGTCCCAGTATCTGGGGCATTGGAGCAGTAACGGCGTTATCGTGATGCCGCTCGATGGCGTAGCCGCGGCATCACGATATATTCCTTACGTGGAGTCGCCTGTTACGCTTGGCGATCCGGTTATCAAAGGACAGGTCTATTACCCGATCCACAACAGCGATTTCCGACAATGGGCGATCAGACATCAGCGCGGTGGTGATTTCATCATCTACTCGGACCGTCGCTTCGTTCACATCTTTCCGCCGATCGTGCTCTATCTATGAAACGCATCTCTACGCGTGTCGCATTGTTAGCGGGTCTCATTGCCGTGCTTTATCTCGGTCTGTTCGACCATACTCCGCAAGGAAGCGAGTGTCGCAAATCGGCACCTGCCCACGGCCTGTACACGGCAGAGCTTTGCCTGTTGCGATGGATTCCGGGCCGCAGTGGAAGCCCTGAATATGTCGGCAGGCTATTCGATGCAAAAACTGGGAAGCTGCTTGCACAGCGCACGTTCAGCACGCCTGTCCCCGATCTTTTCTGGTCAACGGGTCTGCGATACTCGCTGAATCCGTATTCGCCGCCCCGTTATCTCGGTCCGTCCGTCGAATTTTCCCGCGGAGATGGCGGTGAAGGAGATTCGAGTATTTCGTTACCTCCGTCGTTCTGGGACAAACTAGCCGCCGCGCGCCCGCGCTTATAGTCGGCTGCGTCGTATGCCGGTGCCTGTGTCTCACCGTGCTGGAATCAAGCCGCACGCACTTCCTTCCGCGATTCAGTTTTTTGGCATGTCCGCGCCGTCAGGAGTATCGTTTAACCGCGCCGGAAGCGCCAAAACCACCACTCCTCTACAAGACAGGCGCTTCCCAGAGTCCAGACCAGCTCGACAAAGCGCGAAGTTTCTAACATGCAACGAAGCGACATCAACTTATCGAGGATGGTGAATCCGTGAAAACAGTCAATCTTTTGAAGGCGCTCGGTATGGCATTGTGCGTGGCAACCGCATCCAGCGCCTATGCGCAGGCAAGCGACGCGCAAGCGCCCGCCGCCACGGCACCTGCGCCGGCCACGACCGCCCAATCGACGCGTGCAGCAGATCGCAAGCTCGGCCGCGACGTGCGGCGCGCGCTCGGTAAAGCGCCGGGCTTCAATGTATCGAACGTGTTCGTGCGGGCGCGCGGCGGCGCGGTGACGTTGACTGGCTCGGTGCCTCAGGGCGACATGATCCAGCAGGCTGGCGATGTTGCGAAAGGCGTGCCGGGCGTGACCTCGGTGACCAACAGACTCACCCTGAACCTGCCATCCCGCGGGAGTGGCGGGAGCTGAGCACAAGCTGGACGCAACTCAGCGCCGCACCAACCCCACCACGTATCTGCACACCTCGGTGCCCGCATTGAAGAACTCGCATTCGACCGGCGCACCGAGTTGCAAACAATCCCCCGCTTCGAGCCGGTGCGTCAGCGCGCCCTCGCGAAACGTCAGCACCCCTTGCGTGACCCAGATCTGCTGATGCTGAAACACGAACGCATCCGACGGATAAGGCACCCTCACCCCAGTCGGCAATTCGATTTCGAGCAGTTCCAGCACGCCGCCGGTCGGCGGTGAAATACGCCGCCGCGTATAGCCGGTTTCGGGGTCCTCCCACAGCGACTGGTCGGCATGACGCACGAGCCGCTCGCCGGTCTGCTCGGCGAGCGCGAGCAACGTGGACAGCGTCAGCCCGAACGCGCCCGACAGCCGCCCGAGCACCGTCGCGGTCGGACTCGCCTCGCCACGCTCGATCTTGCTGATCATCGCCTTCGATACACCCGAGCGCTCGGCCAACTCGGCGAGCGACCAGTTGCGCGCCTCGCGCTCGGTCTTCACGCGCGCGGAGATCGCCTGGGTCAGATCGATGGCGGAAGTTTCGGACATGGCGGGGTCGTCGTTGCGCAAGTGGGTGGCACCTTATCCTCAAAGACCTTTCGACAACCGGCTTTGGTCAAGGCCTCTTGTTGCAACTCAAGGTTCTGATCCTGCGTCGAGACACGGGGGTAGCCGATGATCGTGGCGTGACAGTGCCGATTGACGAGTTCGTTGCCGCCGGCGGCCGAGATAGTTGCCTTCAGTTCCGTTAGCTCCATCCGCTCGGTCATTGCTTCATTCCATCGTCCTTGCGGTCTTCATCTTCGGCATCCTGGCACGCGGCAGGCAGTTGTTTCAGTAGCTCTGGTAGCGCCGTTTGCACTGCAAGCATCGGTTGCGGCTTGCTGCATGTGGTCGAGGTAGTCCGGCAAGCGGTTCTCGTTCATACCGGCTGCGCCTCCGCAAGCACCTTGGCCCGGAACTTCTGCGGCAGGTCGGCCGGGGTCAGCAGATCGACGTGGACGCCGAGTAGCGCTTCCAGTTCATCCTGCAACCCCCCAAGGTCGAACAGCGTCGCCCCTGGCAATGCATCGACCAGCAGATCGAGGTCGCTGCCGTCCCGGTCGGTGCCGTGCAGCACCGAGCCGAACACGCGCGGGTTCGCTGCGCGGAAGCGACTCGTCGCTTCGCGCACTACGCTGCGCTTCATGTCGAGAACAACGGACGGTCGCATGGGCATCCTTTCTTATCGAAACTCATCGAGACGATAAGCGATTGAGTCGAGACTCGCAATGCCTTCACCTCCCGTGTCATGCCGGTTGCGTTGGCGGGCTTGCTGCCCCGGCACGGCCTACGCCAAGCTGATTACCTTTGACGCAGCAGCGTCAGGATCAGCGCAGACCAGTTCAGGCCGCTACGACCACCGCAACCGGCACAGCCAGCCAACAATGTCTTGCATAGTGATTTTTCGTCCACTATATTAAACGAAACGCCATCGCCCGAACCCGCTCGTCAGCAGGAACACACCATGCCGAAGGAAATCGTTCTCAACGCGTTCGACATGAACTGCGTAGGCCACATCCAGCAAGGACTGTGGACCCATCCGCGCGATCAGTCCACGCGCTACACGGATCTGCAGTACTGGACCGACTACGCGCGCAAGCTCGAAGCGGGCCTGTTCGACGGCATCTTTTTCGCGGACGTGGTCGGCGTGTACGACGTCTACGGCGGCAGCCCGGACGCGGCAATCGGCGGCGCCGTGCAGGTGCCGGTCAACGATCCGACGCTGCTGATTCCGGCGATGGCCGCGCTCACGCGGCATCTGTCGTTCGGCGTCACGTCGAATCTGTCGGTCGAGCAGCCGTTTCTGTTCGCGCGCCGCATGTCGACGCTCGATCATCTGACGCGCGGCCGGGTCGGCTGGAACATCGTGACCGGCTATCTGGACAGCGCATCGCGCGCGATCGGCCTGAGCGGACAGATGGCGCACGACGACCGCTACGATCTCGCCGACGAGTACATGGAGCTCGTGTACAAGCTGTGGGAATGCAGCTGGGAAGACGGCGCGGTGCTGCGCGACAAGGCGCGCGGCGTCTATGCGGACGCGTCGAAGGTCCACGTGATCCATCACCAAGGCAAGCAGTACCGCGTCGATGCGATGCATCTCGCGGAGCCGTCGCCGCAGCGCACGCCGGTGCTGTATCAGGCCGGTTCGTCCGCGCGCGGCAAACAGTTCGCGGCGGCACACGCGGAGTGCGTGTTCGTCAACGGCCAGGCGAAGCCGGCGGTCAAGACGATCGTCGACGACATCCGCGCGCACGCGGTCGCCGGCGGCCGCCGCGCCGACGACATCAAGGTACTGCTCGGCCAGACCGTGATCACGGGCCGCACCGATCAGGAAGCGCGGGAGAAATTCGAGGAGTACCGCCGCTATGTGAGCTCGGAGGCGGCGCTGGTGCACGCGGCCGCATCGCTTGGCATCGACTTCGCGCGCTACGACCTCGACGAGCCGATCGAAACGGGCAAGAGCCAGGCGATCGTGTCGAACGTCGAAGCGATGACGCGCGCGGCCGGTCCGCAATGGACGAAGCGCAAGCTGCTCGAACAGATGGTGCTCGGCAGCCGCCAGCAGCCGCTCGTCGGTTCGGCCGACAAGATCGCCGACGATCTGATCGCGTGGACCGAGCAAACCGGCGTCGATGGCTTCAATCTGTCGCGCACCGTCGTGCCCGAGTGCTTCGACGATTTCATCGAACTGGTCGTGCCGCTGCTGCAGGAACGTGGCGCGTACAAGCGCGCGTATCGTGACGGCACGCTGCGCGAAAAGCTGTTCGGCCATGCGCGGCTGCCTGAGAGCCACACGGCGGCGCGCTTCCGTTCGCCGGCTTGCGCGGCGGCGCCGGACGACGAGCCTCGCGGCTAACTCGACCACCGTTGTTTTGGCGAACCCGACTTCCAGCAGAGGCCCCCATGCTTGACAAGAGCACGTTCCGCGACGCGATGGCCGGGCTTGGCGCGGCCGTCAACATCATCAGCAGCGACGGCGAAGCCGGCCTTGCGGGCTGCACCGCGTCGGCGGTCTGCGGCGTCACCGACGAGCCGCCCACCCTGCTCGTTTGCATCAACCGCAGCAGCCGCAACAACGCGGCGTTTCGCAGCAACGGCAAGCTCTGCGTGAACGTGCTGAGCGCCGAGCAGCAGGCGCTTGCCGCGCACTTCGCCACGAGCGCGCTCGCGATCGAAGAGCGCTTCGCCGCCGCGCAATGGGACGACCTCGCAACCGGCGCGCCGGTGTTGCAGGACGCGCTCGCGTCGCTCGACTGCGAGATCGAGTCGGTGACCGAAGTCGGCACGCACACGGTGTTCTTCTGCGCCGTGAAAGCCGCGCGCACGCACGGCGCGGGCGATGCGCTGATCTACTACGGCCGCCGCTATCATCGCGTCGGCGAGCGCTCGGTTCACGCGACGCCCGCCGCTTCACCTGCCCCGCCCCAGCCTCGCCAACGGCCCGGCCGCGATCGTCCGGCCGAATAGCGCTGCCGCGGTGCGCTCCGGATCGAGCGCAATACTTTCGCTCGCTGCACCGACGATCAACGCGTCGAGCAAAGCAGTCAGCGTCGGCTCACGCGACTCGCCATGCCGATGCGACGCGAACCCGCGTCCGCCGCGATCGCACGTCGCTCGCCCACGGAATCCTCGATCGTCCATCACGCCTCCGTGGCATCGTCATTGCACGCCGTCGTTCGATCAACGCGTCACGCTCGCACGACGCCCGTCATCGGTCTGCCCGCCATGGTCCGGCCAAACAGCGCTGCCGCCGTCCGTTCGGGATCGAGCCCGAGACTTTCACTCGCGGTGCCGGCGATCAACGCATCGAGCGAGGCGGTCGGCTTCAGGTCGCGCGACTGATACAGCTGATGCGGCGCGAGGCCCGGCCAATCCGCCATCACGCGTCCGCCCTGCACCGATCCGCCGAGCACCATCGCGACCGAGCCGGTGCCGTGATCGGTGCCGCCCGTGCCGTTCGCGGCGGCGGTCCTGCCGAACTCCGTCGCGACCAGCACCGTGGTCTTGCTCCACGATGAACCCATGCCGTCGCGCAACGCCGCGAGCATCGTGTCGAGTGCCTTCAGTTGATTCGCGAGCCGCGCGTTCTGCGCGCTGTGCGTGTCCCACCCGCCGGTCTCGATCATCGCGATGCGCGGACCGTCGTCGCGGGCCAGAAAACTGGCCGCGAGCTTGCCGAGGCTCGCCGGGTCCTGGCGCGCGCCAGCGTCGCCCGCAAGGCCGCGCGCCGCCATCGCCGATTCCCACAGCGCACGCAGCTGCGCGTCGTGCTCGTACAGTTGCGACACGCGCGCGAGCAGATCATCGGGCGCCTGCGGCAAGGCCGATGGTGCATACGACGTCACCGCCGCGGGCCCGCGCAGCGCCATCGGCACGGTCGGCGCGAACGCGATCGCGTTTTCGCGGGTGGCGGGCAGTTGCGCGGCGAGCCGGTTGAGCCAGCCGTCCTTCGTCTGATACGGCGACGTGCCGCCGGTTTCCAGCACGTTCTGTCCGTCGAAATGCGAGCGGTCGCGATACGGCGAGGCGACCGCGTGCACGAACAACGCCTCGCGCTGCGCGTACAGCTTCGCCATCTGCGCGAGCGCCGGATGCAGCGCGAACGTGCCGTCCAGATGCGGCGCGTTCGACGCATCGATCGCGAGCGGCCCGCGCAGCGTCGCATACGCGGGGTCCGCGTACGGCACGACGATGTTCAGCCCGTCGGCCGCGCCACGCTGGATCACGAACACGAAGCGGCGGTCGGTCGCGACATGCGCGAACGCAATCCGCGGCGACACGAGCAGTGCGCCGGCACCGGCGGCGGCGACGCTCAGAAACTGACGGCGTGACAGCATGGCGTTCATCTCCGTTGAAAATCGGGCGATACGAGCAGCAGCGCGATCGCCGTCGATGCGCTTTCCGCGCGCGACACCGCCGTGGCCGTCGGCTCGCTGAGCGAGCCAGCCAGCAAGGTCTGGCCGAGCGAGCGCGCATCGAGCCGGTCACCCACGCGCGCGGCGAAACGTTGCGCGACTTCGACGCGGCGCACGAGCGCATCGGGCGCGGCCCAGCTCGCGGCGATATCGTCGTAGCCCGCGGGTGAACCGGGCCGCCACACCGGCTGGCCAAGCTGCGTGAGGATCGGCGCGCTCTGCAGATTGCCGGGCTCGTGCCAGCCGAGTCCGCGCATCGACGAGATGGTCCACTCCCACGGCGTCTTGAACTTCACCGCGGCCGGCGACCACGCTTGCGGCGTATCGATCAACGCGCGATAGACGGTCGGCAGATCGCCGTCGCTGCGCGTGAACGCATCGGCCAGACGTTCGCCGACGCCAGGTGGCGGATTGTCGGCGACGAAATGGCGCGCGAGCTTCGTGCCGATATGCTGCGCGGTGGCCGGTGCGTGCGCGAGGTCGTGCAGGATCGCGAGCGCCTGCTGTTCGCCGGCTTCGTCGTAGCGGCGTCCCATGATCGTGCGCGAGCCGGGCTCGTGCAGCGCGGGACGAAACACGAAGCCGCCGGGTTCGCCGTTCTGTTCCAGCGCGCGCCGGTTTGCATTGGCGCCGCCGCTCCCCGGATTGCCGACGAGACTCCAGCCGGTCAGCGCACGCGCGAACTCGGTCACGTCGTCCTGGCTATAGCCGCTGCGCACGCCGAGCGTATGCAGCTCCATGATCTCGCGCGCAAGGTTCTCGTTGAGTCCGCGTTTGTTGTCCGGATTGCGCTGCGCGGCGCGCAGCGCGGCCATGCTGTCGGGACCGACCGAGCGGGTCTGGTCGAGGAACAGCTGCATGGCCGGATGACGCTCGACGGCCACCAGCATGTCCTCGAAACGGCCGAGCACGTGCGGGCGAATCGCCTCCGCTTCGAACGACCCGGCGAGCGCCGCGACGCCGGGCTTTTCGGTCGACACCGCGAAGTGATTCGCCCAGAAATGCACGAGGCGTTCGATGAACGGCGTCTGCGTGGTCAGCGCGCTTGCGACGCGCGCATTGACCGACGAGCGGTACATGTCGAGTATCTCGACGCGCAGTGCTTTTCTTTCGGCTTGCCTGGCGGCTTGCGTGTCGGTCTGGCTGGGTGCTGCGCTGTTGTTTGCGCCGTGGTTCGCATTCTGGCTCGGGTTGGTCTCCTCAGCCGCCTTCTGTTTCGACTGCTGCTCCATCTGCATGCGCTGCTGCACGAGCTGCGTCGACAATGCGATCGAATCGGGTTGGTTCGCCCACGCGTCAGGCCGCGGCTGATATTGCTCGAACTGCGCGAGCAGCCAGCCCTTCGGATCGGCGGGCGGCGTGTCGTCGGCGCGCGCGCCGAGGCCGAAGCGGTTCAGTGCGATCGCCGCGGCATTCAGGTTCGGTGAGTTGGCCATACGCTCCTCGTCGGCAGGTAGGACACCTGCATGTCCGTTAAACGGCCGACACGCTGAAATCCGTCGCCATCGCGCGCATTTTTTATTCGCTCGATGCGGCATTCGCCGCCGGTTTTTTCGCGTTCGGCGCCGGCTGCGCTTCGCGCCATTGCCCGCGCAACTTCAAACTCTCGGCGAATTCGACGCGCTCCTCGGGCGTCAGCGTCGCCGCGAAATCGGCGACGCTCGCTTCGACCATCGCGCGCAGGCTGACGTCGGCCGCGCGCGTGCGCGCGAGCGCGGCATCGAGTGCGGCGCGATCGAACTGCGGCGCGGCCAGCAGACGCAGCACCTCACGACGCCCTTCGCGAGCGTCGCGCGCATACTGGCGCCCGTTGCGCCGCGCGCTCTTCAGGCCGTCGATAAACGCCTGCCGCTGCTGCGCCGACAGCGGCTCGGCGGCGAACCGCAGCGCGCGCCGGTCCTGCGCCGCCGCCGGCGGATTCGCACCGTGCGCGGCGAACCATTGATACGCGCCGCCGGCGATCGCGCCGAGCAGAAACACGTTGAGCACCACCGAGCCCAGCAGCGCAAATTTCCACGAGCGCCCGTTCATTCGCCGCTCCAATCGGCGGAGCTGCCGCCGAAGCTCGAAGTCAGATACGAGGATTCATGCACGACCGGCGCGTTCTCGGTCAGCACGAAGAACGACACCGCGAACGCCCCCGCCACGCCGCCGAGCAGCCCGACACCTGCCACCGCCGCGCCCGACCACCACAAGCGCCAGCGCGCGGCTGGGCGTCGCGACGGCGCGCGGTCGATGATGCGACGCTGCAGTTCGAGGCTCGGCGGCTCGAGCTCGTCGGCGGCGAGCCACGCGTCGAGGCTGGCCGCATCGCTCAACGCCGCATCGGCTTCGTCGCGATGCGCGCGCGCCCACGCCTGCGCGGCTTCGCGTTCGCGCTCCGGCCAGCGGCGCGCGTCGGCACCGTAAGCGGCAACGATCTGATGGAATCTTTCGGGCGTCATGACTTGTCCTTGCTAAGGCCGCTGCCGGCCAGTTGAGCGCGCAAATTGCGGCGCGCGCGGCCCAGCAGACTCTCCAGCCCATCGACGCTGACGCCCATCAAGGCGGCAGCGTCGAGGTTCGACATCTCCTGGTAGTAGGTCAGCACGAGTGCCTCGCGCTGTCGCGCCGGCAGCGCGGCGAGCGCCGCGCGCACGCGCGCGTGGTCGGCACGTGCTTCGAGCCGCGCGTCGGGCGGCGCGGCGGGATCGGCCGAATCGGGCAGTTCGTCGCTCGGGTCTTCGCGCTGGCCGCGCAGACGGTCATAGCAAAGATTGAGCGCGACCCGATGCATCCACGTGTCGAACTTCGCTTCGCCTTCACGCCAGCGGGCCGCCTGTTTCCAGATTCGCACGAAGACCTCCTGCGCGACGTCCTCCGCTTCCATGCGATCGCCGAGCATGCGCGTGGCGAGCGCAAGTAGCCGCGGCAGCTTGCGCGCGACCAGCGAGCGGACCGCGCCGGGCTCCGCGCGGCCCACCCGCGCGATCAGCTCGGCGTCCGGATCGGGTGGTGCGTCGCTCAAGGCGTGCGGCTCGGTCGCGACATCACGCGCGCGCTTTCGCGTGAGGACCGCATCACGGGATCAACGTCGTTCACTTGCCGCCGCTCCTTCAGCTGTCGTGTCGTTATGTTGTCGTGCCGCTACGCCGCTATCCGGCCAGGTATCACGTACGCGGTCAATATACGACGACCGCCGACCGGTAATAGGCCGGGCGTGCCGGATAGACCACACAGCCGGCGAGCGAGGCCGCCAGCAGAATCATCACGAGTGTTTTCATCGCAAGCCTCGTTCAAGCCCAATGTCCTTCGATCCAGCGCCAGTGCGGCCCACGTTGCGCCCAATGCCCGGGCACCCAGTGATAGCCGACGCGCACCGGCTGCCAGTGGCCCGGCACCCACACATAGCGGCCGTGCTCCCAGCGCCAGCGGCCCTGATCCCACACATAGCCGTCCCGTGGCGCGGGCACGACTTCGACGCGCGGCGGCGGCGGTGCCATCGGCGCGATCATCACTTGTGCGGAGGCGGGCGCGGCCGTCAGCGTGGCCGCGCAGCACAGCGCGGCGCTCAGCGTGGTACCGAGCAAACGACTGATGCGGTTGGTGTTCATGTCGATTTCTCCCTTCAAAGCTGGAACAAGTCGGCGCCCAGGACGGCCCCGTTTCTACTTGAACGCGGCAGCGGAAGAAATCCGTCGCGCTTTTGGCAAAAAAGCACAAATACAGTCGGGCTCATGAAAGGCAATAGTCGGCGTATTGCCCGGAAATTTTCACCTTTTGATGGTCCAATGCCCGGGCTGCAATCACTGGCGTCGGCCGTTACGCTTCTAACAACAATTTCCAGCACCGTTCATACCTATCGATGGAAGGGCTGGACCGCGAATGTGGAGCCACCAAAGAATGTTCCGAAAAGCCCTTTTGCCCATTCCGTTTGCCGCCGCACTGTTCGTGCTGAGCGCATGCGGCAACAGCAGCGTCAGCTCTCCTTCGACTGCATCCGCGCCGGCCTCCGCGCCGGCTGCTACCGTATCCGCCCAGGACGCGTTGGCCACGGCAACGCCGATCAAGCACCTTGTCGTGATCTTCGGTGAGAATCGTTCTTTCGATCACTACTTCGGCACCTATCCGAACGCGCAGAACCCGGCCGGTGAACCGGCGTTCACGGCGGCGAACACACCGGCCCAGATCAACAATCTGAATCAGAATTCGCTTCTGACGAGCAACCCGAACTTCCTGAACGCGGCGAACAACGCGGCCTCCGCAGGCAGCGGTATCAATCCGTTCCGCCTCGACCGCAGCCAGGCCAACACCAACGGCCAGTCGCACGACTACATGAAGGAACAGCTCGCCTACAACAATGGCGCGGCGGACCTGTTCCCCAAGTACACGGGTAACAACAGCGCCGGCAGCGGTTCGACGTTCGGCACGCCGGGTCTCGTGATGGGCTATTTCGACGGCAACACGGTCACCGCGCTGTGGAATTACGCGCAGAACTTCGCGATGAGCGACAACATGTACACCGACACGTACGGTCCGTCGACACCGGGCGCGCTCGAGGTGGTTTCCGGCCAGACCAATGGCGCTATTCCTGCGAACGGTGCCGCTCAAGGCGACAACGTGATTGCCGACGGCGCGGGCAGCTTCACGATGAACGGCGATTCCGACCCGACCGGGGACGTGTGCAACACCTCGACGTCGAGCGGCCAGGCCACGCTGAGTTCGAGTAACAAAAATATCGGTGACCTCCTCAACGCGAAAGGCATTACGTGGGGCGGCTTCATGGGCGGCTTCGACCTGAGCGCCACCAACTCGAACGGCACCACGGCGTGCAAGCGCAGTACCTACTCGTCGGTCCTCGGCGCAACGAAGACGGACTACGTACCTCACCACAACTGGTTCCAGTACTACGCTACGACGGCCAACCTGGCGCACACGCGCCCGACGTCGACCGCGCTGATTGGACAGACCGACCCGCTCGATTCGACGGCTACGCCGGTGCACCATCAATACGACGTCAACGACTTCTTCACGGCCGTCTCGGCGGGCAACTTCCCGTCGGTCAGCTACCTGAAGGCACCGGCCGTCGGCGATGCGCACCCGGGCAACTCGGATCCGATCGACGAGCAGGCGTTCATCACGAAGGTCGTCAACTTCCTGCAACAACAGCCGGACTGGAAGAACACCGCCGTCATCATCACGTACGACGATTCGGATGGCTGGTACGACCACGCTTATGCGACGCCGACGACTTCGTCGTTTGACGCCACCGCCGACCAGCTGAACGGCGCGGGCACCTGCAACGCAACGGGCGCTAAGCAAGGCGTCGGCGTGACAGGCGCGGCTGTCAACGGCCGTTGCGGCCCGGGAACGCGTGTTCCGCTTCTGGTGATTTCGCCGTACGCACGTAGCAACTACGTTGACCACACGGCGGTCACTCAGGCTTCGGTTGTCAGGTTCATCGAAGACAACTGGCTCGGCGGCACCCGCATCGGCAACGGATCGCACGATGCGACGACGGGGAGCATCGCGTCGCTGTTCGACTTCACCAACGGTGGCAAAACGCCGGCGTTGTACCTCGACACGAACCTTGGCACCAAGCTGTCGGCTCCTCCTGCAACGAACTAAGGAGCCACCGTTTATCCGTCCGTTCTGCCGCACAGGGAAGTACGCGGTGTGACGTTCAGGGAACGGAGCTGTTGATGCCCGTCAATCAGTGATGACGTCGAGCCAGCCGGTACGGTGGCTCGACGTGCTTGTTTGCAGTTCAGCTTGACTACCGCTATCGCCATGAATCGTCGTTCGAACGCCACCTTGTCTTCGCAACTACCCACCGGAAGCGGCCCGTCCCCTCGCGCTGCGAGCAGCACGTGGCGTCGCCCGATCCTCCGGATAGTGCTGGGCATCGTGCTGCTGGGCGCCGCTCTGGTTGGCTACGCGCTGATCTATCCCGAGCGTATGCCCGCGCCGATCGGCGATACGGTCGAGAATCTGACGGGCCTCAACGCCCATCCGGTCAAGCTCCAGCGTCCCCCCGTCGCGCCCCTTAGCGCGGTCGCGGTACTCGGCAGGGACCTGTTCAATGATCCGTCGCTTTCGGCGTCGGGCAAACAGTCGTGCGCGTCGTGCCACAGCGCCGCGCACGCTTTCTCGCCTCCCAACGACCTGACGGTACAACCAGGCGGCCTTCACATGACGGAAGCGGGCTATCGGCCGGTGCCATCGCTCGCGTACCTGTATCGCCAGGCGCCGTTCAGCATCGGTCCCGATCAGGGCGATACCGACGCCGCACCGGTCAGCCTCGATACGCAGGCATCGGCCGCGCTAGGCGTGCAGCGCGCCCAGAAAACCGCGGGCGCGGCGCCTGCCGCGCCGGCTATGGTGCCGCAAGGAGGACTCTTCTGGGACGGCCGGGCAAGCACGCTGCAGGACCAGGCGCTTGGGCCGCTGACCAACCCGGTCGAGATGGCGAACCCCGATCTGGCTTCGGTTGCCGACAAGCTAAGGCACTCGAAGCACATCGATACGCTCAGACAACTTTTCGGTCCGCACGTCGTCAACGATCCCCATCTGCTCGTGTCGGAAGCCATGTTCGCGATCAGTCGGTATCAATTCGAAGACCCGGCGTTCCATCCATTCTCGAGCAAATACGACGCCTGGCTCGAAGGACGTGCACGCCTCACGCAAGCCGAACTACGTGGCTTGCGTCTGTTCAACGACAAGGACAAGGCCAATTGCGCGGGTTGCCACCTGAGCCAGCCGACGTCGGACGGCCTTCCACCTCTTTTTACCGACACGCAGTATGAAGCGCTCGGCGTGCCGCGCAATCGCGAACTTGCGCAGAACAGGAATCCGAAGTTCTACGACATGGGCATTTGTGGGCCATTCCGGACCGACATGGCCAGCGAGACGCAGTATTGCGGCATGTTCCTGACGCCGACACTGCGCAATTCCGCCGAACGCAAGACGTTCTTCCACAATGGCGTGTATCACGACCTCAAGCAGGTGCTGGACTTCTACAACCTGCGCAATACGTCGCCGGACAGAATCTATCCGCGCGATGCGTCGGGCAAGGTGCAGAAGTACGACGATCTGCCGCCGCAATACCATGCGAACGTGGATGTCGCCGATGCGCCGTTCGACCGCAAGTTCGGCGACCAGCCCGCGATGACCGATCAAGACATCCAGGACATCATCGCGTTCATGAAGACGCTGAGCGACGGGTACAAGGACTGAGCAGCCGCGCTGGACGCCGCCGCGCTGCACCTTCCAGGCTGCGGCACGCGGCCCGGTGCGCTATCCTTGCCGGTCCGCGACCTTATCCCTACCCTCCCCGATGGCCGATTTTCCTTTCGACGCCGTGCTCTTCGACTGCGACGGCGTGCTCGTCGATTCCGAACCCATCACGAACCGCGTGCTCACCGAGATGCTCGGCGAGCTCGGCTGGCATTTGAGCGTCGAAGAGACGATGCGCATTTTCGTCGGCAAGATGGTCAGGGACGAAGCCGCGTTGATCGAGGCGCGCACCGGCTTCGCGATCACGGCCGGGTGGCTGGCGCAGTTCCGCGCGCGTCGCAACGTGGCGCTCGACAATGAGTTGCGCGCGATCGACGGCGCGCCTTTCGCGGTCCGCGCGCTGCAGCAGAGGTTGAATGGACGCATCGCGGTGGCGTCGGGCGCGGATCGCATCAAGATCGAATTGCAGCTCGTGAAGGCCGGCATCCTCGACTGCTTCGACGGACGCATCTTCAGCGGCCACGAAACGCCGCGCAGCAAGCCGTTTCCCGACGTCTACCTCGCCGCGGCCGCGGCACTCGGCGTCGAGCCGACACGCTGTGCGGTCATCGAGGATACGGTGACGGGCGCGACCGCGGGCGTCGCGGCCGGCGCGACGGTATTCGGCTATTGCCCGACGCACCTCGGCCATAGCAGCGCGACCGCGTTGCATGGCGCGGGCGCGGTGCACGTGTTCAGGGAGATGGCTGAGCTACCGGCGTTGCTCGCGGGATGGGGCACGCGCTGATCGACCGACGTGTTGGCGGTTGAACGACACCGGCTTGCCGCAAGTTGGCCAACGCCGATCAGTTTTCGACTGCGCAGATACGGTCGATCAGCGCTCGAGCCAGCACAGACGTTGAATCCCGCCGCATGGCATGTTGCGTGCAACTGGAACGCCCGAGCGCAAAGCATTTGCGCGCTCGCTACCCATCCAACGTTGCCGGAGATTCATCATGTCCAACTTGACCTTTGCCGACCTGTCGCGCTGCGACGACCTCGACCACGCAGCTGCACAGTCCGTGCGCGGCGGCCACTCGTGTTTCCCGCACGAATACCCGCCTTCGTGTTACGGCGAAAAACCGCCGGTTCGCGGCCCGTCGTACTACAACCCGCCCTCCTACAACCCCTGCCAGCCCGTGCATTACGGCTGCGGGCCGGTCTACACCCCGGTCTGCCATCCGGAGCCGGGCAAAATCGTGCCGCTGTAAGCACGAGGCCCAGCGCCGCTGCGTACGACGGCGCAATCATGCATGTGTTGCGGCCCGGGTTGGTACGATCGGGCCGCATCGCGCGCTTCATGCTCTTATTCGAAGGCCCCTTCGCGTGCGGTAAGTCGGGTTCCGGATGCGCTCACGCAAATGAAAAAAGCCACCGGTCCTTCAACCAGTGGCCTTTGAAACACGTCGCCGAGGCTAAACGTCGACGACGTTAAACCTTCGCCACACGCCCGTACGTATCCTCGAACCGCACGATGTCATCCTCGCCGAGATACGCGCCCGACTGCACCTCGATCAACTCGAGCGGAATCTTGCCGGGGTTCAGCAGCCGGTGCGTGACGCCGAGCGGAATGTAGGTCGACTGATTTTCGGTCAGCATGATTTCCTTGTCGCCGTTCGTCACGAGCGCGGTGCCCTTCACGACGATCCAGTGCTCCGCGCGATGATGATGCATCTGCAGACTCAGCTGCGCGCCCGGATTGACGACGATGCGTTTGACCTGAAAGCGCTCGCCGCTATCGATGCCTTCATACGACCCCCACGGCCGCACCACGCGACGATGCGTGACCGACTCGTGACGCCCCATCGCATTGAGCTGCGCGACGATCTTCTTCACGTCCTGCGCCTGATCCCGATGCGCGACCAGCACCGCGTCCGCGGTCTCGACGATCACGACGTTCTCGAGCCCGATCGCCGCCACGAGCCGATGCTCGGCCCGAATGTACGAGTTGTTGACCGCCTCGGTCAGCACGTCGCCGATCAGCGCGTTGTTCTGCGCATCTCGCTCGGCGATGTCGGCGAGCGCGGTCCACGAACCGATGTCGTTCCAGCCAAGATCGGCGACCGCGACGACGGCCGCGCGCTGGGTCTTCTCCATCACCGCGTGGTCGACGGAAATGTTCGGGCAGGCGGCGAATGCCTCGGCATCGAGACGCACGAAATCGTAGTCCTGCTGCGCGTTCTGCAGCGACAGCTCGGCCTGACGCGCGATCTCCGGCTCGTAGCGGCGCAGCTCGTCCATATAGGTCGACGCCTTCAGCATGAACATGCCGCTATTCCAATAGTAGCGGCCCTCATCGACGAAGCGCTGAGCGGTCGCGGCATCGGGCTTCTCGACGAACGAGTCGACCGCGAACGTCTGCGTGCCGTCGATCAGCGCCGCGCCCGCGCGGATGTAACCGTAGCCGGTATGCGGTTCGGTCGGTGCGATGCCGAACGTGACCAGACGCCCGTCCTTCGCGATCTGTGCTGCCGCTTCGACCGCCTTCACGAACGCGACCTCGCCGGCGATCACGTGATCGGACGGCAGCACCAGCAGCAACGCGTCGGGCGCGTCGCGCAACGCGAGCAATGCCGCCACGGCGATGGCCGGCGCCGTGTTACGGCTCGCCGTTTCCAGCACGATGCGCGACGAACCCACGTCGACCTGGCGCAGTTGCTCGGCGACAAGAAAACGCTGCTCGTTGTTCGTGACGACGATCGGCGCGGTCACATCATCGATGCCGCGCAGGCGCAACGCGGTTTGCTGGACCAGCGTGTGTTCGCCGGTCAGTGCCAGATACTGCTTCGGGTAGCCGCCACGCGACATCGGCCACAGTCGTGTGCCGCTGCCGCCGCAAAGAATTACGGGATGGATGTGCATATTTCAGGTCCTCGTTTGTGTCTTATCAATCGACTGCATCGTGCATCTGCGTCTTGCTTGCGTCGTACGTTGCTGGCCGTCTTTTTTTCCGCGCCACTTATTGCTTGCCAAGCCACTCCATTCGCACCGACTTGAGCTCGCGCGGCAAGCGCGCCGAAAGCGGCGCGCGGCGCGGCAATTCGACGAAGCCGAGACGCCGGTACAGCGCGTATGCGCGCTTGTTGCTCACCAACACGTCGAGCACGAGCTGTTGCCGATCGTGTTCGCCATGCGCCGCGCGAGTCTGCGAATTCATCAACTCCCGCGCGCGCATCGCATCCGCAAACAGCGCGCTGAAAACGCCCGTGCCGCGCAGGCGCTGATGCGTCGCGCAGTGGGCGATCAGCGTCTGCGACGACTTCGGTGCCGGCAACTCGCTTTCGAGCACAAGGCCGCGCAACAGCATGCGAACCGTGCGGCGCAGGCCGAAGAACAGCAGCAGCATCAGCGCGACATGCGGATCGTCGAACCATGTGTTGCGTCCGTCATGGAGCGCTAGCACCGCGACCGGCTGGTCGCCTTCAGTCACGGCCACACGGTGGCGTCGATACGAAAAGCGCCCGAGCTTCGATGCAAACGCAAACGCGAGAAACTCGGTGCACGCATCGGCTGGCTCGCCGAGAAAGAAACCGAATTCGCGCACGCCCGATGCGAACACGAGCGGCGCGCACGCTTCGGCATCGTCTGCGCGCGCGGCACGACAGCGCAGCGCGACCGGTTCGGGTTCGCGATCGGGCGAATCCGCGCGCGCAGGATCTACGGCATACATGACAGGCTGCCCCGTGTTTGATTGTTGCGGTGTGGTTAGCGAGCGATGCGCCTGAGCGCGACGATCGTGCGGCTGATCTGTTCGGGTTCATGCGTCGAGCAGATGAAAAAGCGCAGGCGCGCCGCCTTTTCCTCGACGGCCGGATAGAAGATCGGCTGCACATTGATGCCTTCGGCGAACATCGCGTTCGCCCATTGCGCGGCCTTCAGCGTGCTGCCGGAAATGATCGGCACGACTGCATACCCCGCGCTCTTGCCGGTATCGAGACCGGCGGCACGCGCCTCGTCGATGAACTGCCGCCCGCGTGCGCGCAAGCGCGCGACCCGCTCGGGTTCGGCGATCAGACGCTCGAGCGCCGCGAGCGACGCCGCCGCCAACGCAGGCGCGAGCCCCACGCTATACAGGAAGCC
Source organism: Paraburkholderia sp. UCT31 (assembly GCF_014397655.1). Classification (NCBI taxonomy): domain Bacteria; kingdom Pseudomonadati; phylum Pseudomonadota; class Betaproteobacteria; order Burkholderiales; family Burkholderiaceae; genus Paraburkholderia; species Paraburkholderia sp. UCT31. The sequence goes on along the minus strand of NZ_VZQP01000024.1, from coordinate 45,063 downwards.
CGGCGCGAGGTGCCGCAGGATATCGATCAACGCCTGCGTGCCGGCGATAAACCCGCCGCAACCGGCCAGCGTTTTGCTGAGCGTACCCATCCAGATATCGACGTCGCCGCTCGCCACGCCGCAATGCTCGCGCACGCCCTTGCCGCGCTCGCCGAGCACGCCGAGCGAATGCGCTTCGTCGACCATCAGGAACGCCCCATGACGGCGCTTGATGTCGACGAATTGCGCGAGATCGGGAATGTCGCCGTCCATGCTGTACAGGCCTTCGATCGCGATCAGCACGCGCCGGTAGTCGTGCCGCACGCGCGCGAGCAGTGCGTCGAGCGCCTGCCAGTCGTTGTGCGGAAAGCTCAGCCGTTTCGCGCCGCTCAATTGCGCGCCCTGCACGATGCTGTTATGGGCGAGCGAGTCGTGCACGATCAGGTCGCCGGGACCGAACAGCGAGCCGATCACGGTCACATTGGTCGCGTGGCCGCTGACGAACACGACGCAATCGTCGACCTCGTAGAACGACGCGAGCGCCGTTTCGAGTTCGCGCTGCACGGGCCGCTCGCCCGCCACCATGCGGCTCGCGGACGCCGACGTGCCGTAGCGGTCGATCGCCTCTTTCGATCGCGCACATACGTGCGGATCGCCGGCGAGGCCGAGATAGTTGTAGTTCGCGTAGTTCAGATACTCGGCGCCGCCGATGCGCGTCGTCGCGCCGGCCACGCCCTCATGCACGCGAAAGAACGGCGAGCGCACCTGCAGCTTGTCGCCCATCTGCCGCAGTATCTCGACCTGCTGATAACCCGGCATGCTTTCGAAGCTGCACAGCTCTGCGCGCGCGGCGTCCTGCGCCGCGCGCGTGCCGTTCGACGCGAGCGGCGCGCCTGGCTCGCGCGCCTCGTCGGACACGCGCTCCAGCTGCCTCATCAACGCCTTCGCGGCGAGTTGCTGGCGAAGGTGATCACCCAGTCCCATAGTGTTTCGCTAATCCTGTACGTTCAGCTCGCGAATTCGGCCCATTCCCACGCGGCGCGATCCACGAGCAGCGCGGCGATGAGCCGGTAGTTCATTTCGTGACTCGGCCGCAACGCGCTCACGCGGCCCAGCAATGGCGCGCCGGCCATCGCCATGTCGCCGACCAGATCGAGCACGCGGTGCCGCACGAACTCATCGGGCACGCGCATGCCGCCGAGCACCCGATTGCCGACGATCGCCGCCGTGCACGACAGCCGCGCGCCGCGCAGAATCGGCGTGCCGCGCACGTAGCCCGCCGCGATCGCCGGGATCGCCCACTTGACGCGTCCATACGAGCGCGACGGCGCGATCTCGCTGGCAAAGCTCGCCGGCGTCAGCGCGCCGCGCCAGCGCAATTCGCCGAAGCCCTTCAGATCGTTGCGCACACTCAATTCATAGGCGGCTGCCGGTTCGATCGACATGCTGCGTTCGTCGCGCGTGCCGGCGCCGTCGGCAATCTTCACGGGCCGCAGCACGCGAATGAAGCGCTTCGCATGCGGCAGCTCGATGCGTCCGCACGCGCGAATCTCGTCGAGCCAAGGTTGCGCGCTGCCGTCGAGAATCGGTACCTCCTCGGCATCGAGCTCGATCGTCGCGCGATCGATTTCGCACGTTAGCAGCGAAGCCAGCAGATGCTCGACCGTGCGCACGCGCACGCCATCGGCCGATTCGAGCATCGTGCACAGCGGCTGCCCGCGCCGCAACGCGGGACTCACCGCGAATTCGGCCAGCACGCGACCCTGCTGCATGCGCCTGAACACGATGCCGCGCGGACTGTTCGCCGTGCCCGGCAGGATCCGCACGTTCACGCGCCGGCCCGTGTGCAAGCCGTGACCGCTCACCGTCAGCACGTGTGCGAGCGTCCCCTCCCGATGACTCCAGCCCGCGGGCGCGCGCATTAGACGGGCTCCATCGCGCTCGACTGAGCGGACAGCGCATCCGCGACGTCGGCCAGCGCGTTGGCACCCACATCGAGCGCATGTTGCGCGGCGACTGCCGCGACCTGCGCCGCCATCTGCGCGGCGGCGCCGTTCGGCTCGGCAGCCTCATCCTGCGTCCGGATCGACTCGACGATCCGTTGCGCGAGCGAATGCACGGTCGCGCCCTCGGCCATCGTCATGATCGACAGCTTGACCTCGAAGCGCTCTTCGACGGCCATGCCGAGTTCCATGCCCATCAGCGAATCCATGCCCATGTCGAGAATCGAGCGGCCGGTTTCGATCTTCTCCGGCGACATGTGCAGAATGCGCGCGATCTGCGCCTGCAGCGTCTCCTCGACCAATCGCTGCGCATCGTCGAACGCCATCGCCGCGATCTGCTCGCGCATCTGCACGCTGCCCTGAGGCGCCGGTTCGTGACTACCGCGCGTCTGCAGCTCGGTATAGCGATGCGCGCGCGCCGCCGGCATGCCGAACGCAAGGGCGTGCCAATCGAGCCGCACCACCGCCTCGCACGCCCGCATCGCGACGAGTGCGCGTTCGAGCGCGGCCATCGCTTCGGCCGAGCTGATCGACACACCGCCGATCCGCGCCTGCAGCGCTTCGCGTGTTTCCGCGTTGCGCGCGAGGAAGCCGACGTCGTCGAGCGGGCCCCATGCCATGCAGGTGCCCGGCAAACCGGCCGCGCGCCGCTGCGCGATCAGTGCTTCGAGGAAGCTGTTCGCCGCGACGTAGCTCGATTGCCCCGGATTGCCGAGGAAGGTCGTCGCCGACGAATAGACCACGAAGAAATCGAGCGGCAGCTCACGCGTCGCGCGATGCAGGTTCCACGCGCCCGCCACCTTCGGCGCGAGCACGGCGGCAAAGCGCTCGTCGTCGAGATTGCGCACGAGACCGTCGTCGATCACCATCGCCGAATGCAGCACGCCCTTCAACGGTGTGCCGCGTTGCGCGAGGTCTGCAAGCAACGCATCGAGCGCGGCCGCGTCGGTCACGTCGCAGGCGACCGTGCGCACTTCGGTGCCGTTGCTTGCGCGCCAGCGTGCGGTTTCTTCGGCCAGTTCGGGCGCGAGCGTGCCGGAGCGGCTCGCGAGCACCAGATGACGCGCGCCGCGCGACATCATCCAGCGTGCACTCGCAAAGCCAAGCCCGCCCGTGCCGCCGACGATCAGATACGCGGCCGCCGGATCGAGTCGCAGCGTCGCACTGGCTTGCGCCGAACGCGCAGGGCTCGGCGTGCCGGCCGGATACGTGACCAGAATTTTGCCGATCTGCCGCGCCTGCTGCATATGGCGGAACGCTTCCTCGACGCGCTCGGCCGGGAACGCGCGATACGGCAGCGGATGCAGCACACCGTCCGCGAACAGCCGCATCACGTCTTCGAACAGACGCGCGGTCAGCCCCGGCAACGCGCTCATCAACTGGTCCGCATCGATGCCGAAATAGCTGATGTTGTTACGGAACGGCCGCAAGCCGATGCGGCTGTTTTCATAGAAATCGCGCTTGCCGAGTTCGAGGAAACGGCCGAACGGACGCAGCGTGTCGATGCTGCGCACCATCGCTTCGCCGGCCAGCGAATTGAGCACGATGTCGATGCCGGCGCCTTGCGTGCGCTCGCGGACTTGATCGGCGAATGCGAGGCTGCGCGAATCGAACACATGATCGGCGCCGAGCAGACGCACGAACTCGCGCTTCTCGCGGCTGCCCGCGGTCGCGAACACTTCCGCGCCGAGATGCCGCGCGAGCTGGATCGCCGCGATCCCGACGCCGCCCGCCGCGCCGTGCACGAGCACCCGTTCGCCACGGCGCAGACGCGCGAGCTCGCACAGCGCGTAGTACGCGGTGAAGAACGTCGTCGGCACGGTCGCCGCTTCCTCGAACGTCAGACGCGCGGGCTTGTGCGCAATCGCTTCCGCTTTCGTGCGCACTCGGCTCGCGAACGACGCCGGCGCGAAGCCGAGCACCGCATCGCCCGCCGCGAAACGCTGCACGTCGCGGCCGACGCGTACGACGCGCCCGGACAGCTCCATGCCGACCGTCGCGCCCGCGAAGCCGTTTTCGACAGCCTCGTCGGACAGCAGGCCCATTGCGTACATCACGTCGCGGAAATTGAGGCCCGTCGCGGCCGGTTCGATCTCGACCTCATCCGCAGCGAGCTCGCTCTGCGGCAGCGGGAACCATTCGAGGTTGCGCAACGAACCCGGCGACGCGAAACCGAGCACCGCCGCTTCATTGCGCGCACGCAGCGGCTCGGCCACGATGTCGCGCAGCGCCGCGTTCGGGGTGGGCAGCATACGCGTCACGTAGCGGCCGCGCGGCGTCAGCAGCACTTCTTCCTCGCCGTCGGACGCAAGCAGTTCGCGCGCGAGCAACGCGCCCGCGTCGGCTTGCGTCGCGCACACATCGATCAGACGGCACGATAGTTCGGGATGCTCGTTGGCCAGCACGCGCACGAGCCCCCACAGCGCGCCCTGCTCGGGACGCAGAGACGCGGCATCCACGAACGGCGTCGCGACCGGTGCGCCGCCACGCGTGACGACCCACAGTTGCGGGCGCATTTCGTTCGACGCCACCGCGAGGTCGCGCACGAGCTGTGCGAGCGCGAGCGTGGTCTGCCGCTGCGCGTGCATCACTTCGGCGCCGTCGGCGTCGGCGGACAACGGCTGATCGGGCGCAACGAACACCAAGTGATGCGCGATGTGCTGCCCACCCCCGGCCGGCGCGGCCAGCTTGCTCATATCGTGACGCAATGCCTGAAGTGTCGTGCTCGACGTCGTGTGGCCGGCGGCTCGCAGCGCTGTGCTCAGCGTGTCGTCGATCGCGTCGGACGTCGCGTACAGCAACGACCAATGCGCAGGCGACGTGCTCGCCTGAGTCGCGCCCGCCGCATCGTTCCCAGCCACTTCAAGCGGCGCCCGCGCTACCAGCAGCGTCGGCGCGCCTTCGAGGTCGAGCCCGTGCTCCGTATGGCGCGCGACCTGTTCGAAGCCAGCCTGTTCGAGCAGTTGCGTCAGCGCCTGCGGCGACAGCCACGCCGCGCGCCGCGCGTTGGCATGCGCGGCGTCCGCGTCGAGATCGAACACCAGATCCGCGAAACGGCTGTTGCGCGGCTCCGCGATCACCACCAGTGCGCCCGGCGCGAGCCAGCCGCGCAACGCGGCGAGCAGCGCGCGCGGCTCGCTTTGCCCGGCGAGCACGTGACTCGCGACCACGAGGTCGTAGTGCTCGCCCGCGTCGACGCCAACGAGGCGCGGCGCATCGCCGAATTCGACAGTCGCGATATGGAGCGACGGATGCTCAGTCGTGTCGAAGCCGCTCAACTGTTCACGCGTACCCGCGATCGTGTAATCGCAACGCGAGACCGGCACGTGGATCGCGAGCGGTTGCAGCACGTCGGTAAGCGGCGAATCGAGTTCGAGCACGCGCAGACGGCGCGGTTCGCTCCAGCTTTCGATCGCGCGATGCAGACACGCACCGGTCAGCGCATTCGCATGCGTCCATGTCGGCGACGCTTCGAAGAAATGCTCGACGAGGCTGCTGCGCGACGGCGGCAGAATCTGCGCGCCACTCAATTCGCCGCGCAGCACGGCAGGCAACGCCGCGCCGCAATGCGCGAGCAGTGTCAGTTCCGCCACATGCGCGGGCGATTGCGCGAGCAGTTCGCGCCACAGCTCGTCGATGGCGGGCAGGTTCGCGCAGGCGGCGTCGTCGCGCACGAGGCGGGTGCCCTCGCGACGCGCGAGGCCATCTTCGACGACGATCTGCACGAGTCGCGCGAGCAACGCCGGATGCGCGCAATCGGGGAGCGCCGGCTGCGCGAACACGTCCTCGAGCGCGTCGAGCGCCTGCAACGCGTACGCGCCGGCAAGCACGTCGAGCAGCGGCAGCATCTCGGTCAGATGCGTGTGCCGGCGCGCTTCGTCTTCCTGCACGGCGAGCGCGCTCGTCGCATCGGCCAGCAACGCGGCGGCCGTGGGCAACGCGTGCGCGTTGACATCGTCGGCAAGCGGCTTCGCTTCGACGATATACGCATAGCGTCCAGGCGCCTGCTGGCGCCGGCTCAGCAGATCGACGCGACGGAAGCGGCACGCGCTCAGACGCGCGACGACCACTCCTTGCGCATCGGCGAATTCGAACGATGCGACGACCGAATGCGGGCTGCGCCGCTCGATGCGCGCGAGCACATAGCGGATCGCGTCGCCGCGCAGATAGTCGATGCGGCCCAGTTGCACCGGCACATAAGCCGCATGCTCGAGCTCGCCATGGCACGGCGAAGCGAGCAGCGCAAACAGTGGATGAAAGCCGCTGTCCATCAGCGCGGGATGCAATGCGTAGGCGTTCGCGGCGTCGGCGGACTGCGCGAGCACCGCGGGCATGTCCACTTCGGCAAGCGCCATGTCCGCGTTTGCGTCGACGTGGACCGAGCGCACCCAACGAAACGCGGGCCCGTAGTTCAGGCCGATCGCGGCGGTGTTCGCGTACAGCGTGTCGCCCGACATCGCTGGCTGCGCGAGCAGGCTCGTCAGATCGAAAAGCGGCAAGTTGGCCGCCGCGTCGCCGAGCGCGCAACCGCTCGCGAGCAAACGGCCGGTCACGTTCAGCGACCACGCTTCGTCCGACATGCGATCGCGCGTTTCGATCGTGAAGTTCGCGGTCCGCACGTCGACGGCGAAGCGGAACAGCTTCGAATGCTGCGGCTGGAATACGACAGGCAAACGGATTTCGACGTTCTCGACCGCGCAGCTCGCGGTGCCGAAATGCACGCGCGCGGCGGCGAGTGCCATCTCGACGTAGCCGGCGCCCGGAAACGCCGCGCCACCATCGACGACGTGGTCGGCCAGCATCGGCAGCCCCGCCGGGTCGAGCTGGTTTTCCCACGCGAGCGCATGCTCGTGCAGGCGATAGCCGAGCAGCGGATGCTCGCGGCGGCGGTACACGAGGTTGTAGGCCTCGGCGGTCGGGCCGAGCCAATGGCGTTCGTGCTGCCACGGATACGACGGCAGCGCGACACGCTGGCTCAACAACGCACGCGGCGCGAAACGATCGACGTCGACGCTCGCGCCGTTCGCGATCATCGCGTGGAGCGCGTGATGCAGCGTCTCCGCGTTGTCGTGATTGCGCTTGAGCGTCGGCAGCGAGCGGCCCGCGATGCGCGCGTCGTCGAGCGTTTGTGTCACATAGGTGCGCAGAATCGAATGCGGGCCGATTTCGAGGAACAGACGCACGCCGTTCTGCGCGATGCGCGCGATCGCGTTGCCAAAGCGCACCGGCTCGCGGATATTGCGCCACCAGTAGCGTGCGTCGAGTTCGGTGCCCGCCAGCTCGTCGCCCGTCACCGTCGATACGAAGCCGCGCGTGGTCTCACCCGGCGCGAGGTCCGCGAGACCCACGAGTACGTCCAGCTCGATCGGGTCCATCTGACAGCTGTGGAATGCGTAGTCGAGGTCGAGCATCTGGAAGAAACGACCGCTCGCCTTGACGGCCGCTTCGAGCGTTTGCAGCGCGTCGAGCGGACCGGCGAGCGTGACCGCCTGCGGACTGTTGACGCCAGCAACTTCCACCGTCGCGTCGAGATCGTGTTGCGCGATCAACGCGCGGATCCCCGCTTCGCCGAGACTGGCGGCCGCCATGCGGCCGGTGCCGCGCGTTTTCGCCTGCGCGCGGCTGCGGATCTTGATGACGCGCACGGCCTGCGCGAGCGTCAATGCCCCCGATGCCCACGCCGCCGCGACTTCGCCGACGCTGTGGCCGACGCACACGTCATATGTGACGCCACGCGCTTCGAGCACGCGCACCACACCGACCTGGATCGCGAACAGCAGCGGCTGCGAATGCTCGGTGGCCGCGAGGGTCTCGGCACTCACGCCTTCGCGCAACATGTCGAGCAGCGACGCGCTGCCGTCGGCGTGCCACAATGCGTCGATCTCTTCGAGCGCGGCGCTGAACACCGGCTCCTGCTGGAGCAACTGCTTGCCCATGCCGGCCCACTGCGAACCGTTGCCGGAGAACACTAGCGCGAGACGGCCATCGTCGGCCGGTGCTTCGCCTTTCACTAGCGCCATGTCCGCGTGCTCTTGCACCGACGTGGTCAGCTCGACGAGTGCCGCGCGCGCTTCGGCGAGCGTCGACGGTGCGACGATCGCGCGATGCTTGAGCCATTGCCGGCGATGCGCCGCATTCGCAGCCAACAGATTCCACGACGCGCCTTGATCGAGCGATGCCAGATAGCGCGCCGCGAGGTCCGGCAATGCGGCCGCGGCGCGTGTCGATAGCACGAGCGGCGTGAGCGGCGTGGTTGCGTCGCCGGTTTCGGGGCTCGGCGTTTTGGCGAGGCTAGAAACCGGCGCCTCGCACAGCACGACGTGCGCGTTCGTACCGCCGAAACCGAACGAGTTGACGCCGACCACGAGCGGCGCGTCAGCGCCATCGGGCGATTCGAGCGGCGTCAGACGATCGACGACACGCAGCCGGCCGCCGACGAAATCAATCGCCGGATTCGGCGTTTCGAAATGCAGCGTTTTCGGCACCGCGCGGTGCTTCAGGCACAGGATCGCCTTGATCAGTCCGGCCATGCCCGACGCCGTTTCGAGGTGACCGACGTTGGTCTTCACCGAACCGATCAGCAGCGGCCGATCGACGGGGCGCCCCGCCGACGCGACGCTCATCAACGCGCGCGCCTCGATCGGATCGCCGACGGCAGTACCGGTCCCATGCGCTTCGACATAAGCGAGTGAGCGCGGATCGACGCCCGCGCGTTGATAAACCGTGCGCAGCAGCGCGGCCTGAGTCGCCGCGCCCGGAACGCTGATGCCGCCCTGCGAGTAGCCGTCCGAGTTCACGCCCGTACCCGCGATGACGGCATGAATCGTGTCGCCGTCGGCGAGCGCGCGCTCCAGCGTCTTCAGCATCACGAGCGCGCCGCCTTCCGAGCGGACGTAGCCGTCGCCGGTCGCGTCGAACGCACGGCAGCGGCCGCGCGGCGATAGCATCGACGCCTTCGAGAACGTCACGAAGCCGAACGGATGCAGCAGCAGATTGACGCCGCCCGCGAGCGCCACTTCGGCGTCGCCCGCCTGCAGCGCCTGACACGCCTGGTGCAACGCGACCAGCGACGACGAGCACGCGGTATCGACCGATACGCTCGGCCCGCGCAGGTCGAACAGATACGACAGACGGTTCGACGCGATGCTGAGCGTGTTGCCGGTCGCCGAATACGGGTCGACCGCGTTCAGGTCGTCGACGAAACGATTGCCGTAGTCCGGGCTCGCGACACCGACATAGACCGCGCAGTTGCTGCCTTCCATGTCGCGCGGGCGTACGCCCGCGTCCTCGAAGGTTTCCCACGCGAGTTCGAGCAACAGACGCTGCTGCGGGTCCATCTGCTGCGCTTCACGCGGAGAGATGCCGAAGAACGACGCGTCGAAACCGGCGACGTCGTCGAGCACGCCGGCGGAGAACGTGTAGCTCTTGCCCGCTTCGCGCTTCGACGGATGCTGGTAAAACTCCGTGCCGAAACGGTCGGCCGGCACTTCGGTCACCGCATCTTTTTCGTCGCGCAGCAGCGCCCAGAAATCTTCGGGGTTCTCAACATGGCCGGGGAAGCGGCAGGCCATCCCCACAATCGCAATCTGTTTGGTCATCGTTCTTCTGTTGGGTGCAGCGTGCGCGTCGGCGTCTCGCGCGATACAGCCGGCGCAAGCGCTTCCACGAGGGCGACGCCAAGTTGCCCGGCGTAAAGATCTGTTCGGGTAGCTGGCGCTTCACCATAGTTGCGCCAGATAAAGTAGTTGCTGTGTGCGGGCTCGTTGTCAAATTGCGCGTACACGTGCGAAAGCGCCGGCACGTGATCGCCATAAAAACACAGCACCGTGTCGCGGCGCCGCGCGCGCAGTGCGTCGAGCAGCCGGCCGAGCATCGCATCGGCGTTCGCCAGATGCCGCAGATAAGCGGTCAGGTCGCGCCATTGCTCGTCGTCGCCGAGCGAATGGAAAGCGGCGGCCTCGCCGGGTCGAACCGTTTCCAGATGCAGCGGGCCGTGGTTTTCCATCGTCATCGCGAAGATGAACGCGGGTTTATCGCGCGGTTCGTCCAGCGCTTCGACGATGGCATCCGCGACCGCCATATCGGCGACGTACGGGCCCGCGCGCGGGGCGTCCGCGAATGCCTTGATGTCGACGAAGCGGTCGATCTGCAGATGTTTGAAGGCCCGCTCGCGACCGAAGAAATCCGCGTAATACGGGTGAATCGCGAGGGTCTGATAACCGCCCTGCTTGAACCACGTTGCGAGCGACGCGCACGCGCGCCGCACGAACGCGTACGGATAGAAACGCGCGTAGCCGAGCTGCGTGTCATCGACGCCCGTCAGCACCGCGAACTCCGTGCGCATCGTATTCGCGCCCCACGCGGGCACCGTCAGCTCCCCATGCTGGATCGACTCACGGCGCGCGAGATCGAAGTTACGCAGGATCGACGGATTGATCGAGATGGACAGACGCCGCGCGTCGAAGAACGACTCGCTCTGGATCAGGATCACGTCGGGCGTCGTGCGCGGTGTACCGGTCGCGAACGGACCGTTGGCGAGCGCGGCGCGCAACTGACGCACCGTGGCTGGGCGCATGCCGTTCAGCAGATAGGCGATGAAAACTGCGAAAAAGCCGTGGCGTTGCTGATCGTCGACGGCACGCAGTGTTAGCGGCAGGCGCGCGGCGCATGCGTAGGCGGCCGCAATCGATGCGCAGGCGGCGAGCAAAAGCGCCGCGATGGGCCGGTGCGTCAGCGGCGTGTCCGCGACAAACGCCGCGACGACTACAACGATGCCGAGCACGATCGCGACGACAGTGCCGACGCTGAGGAACGGCAGGTAAAGACGTGGATGCGCGAATAGCTGGCTGAAGAGGCTCAGGTCGGTGAAGACGAACGGCTCGCGCAGCGACGCGTATTTCGCGTTGCTGACGCAAGCAAGCAGCGCGACCAGTGCAATCGCGACGAACGCCGAAAAGCGCACTCGCCCGGTGATCAGCAACACGCACGCGCAAAGGAACACGATTGCCGCGATATGCAACGCGAACGCAAGCGGCGAGCGACGCAGCGACGCACGCGGCTGCGCGAGCGCTTCCGGCACAAACGCGAGGCCGGCAGCGGCCGCGAAATTGAGCGCGAGCGTCGCGTTCACTCAATGCTCCTCGCGCGGCAGATACGACAGGCCGCCGAGAATCGCGTCGGCGAGAACCGCCGGCAGCAACGGCAACAGCCGCATGCCGAATGCGAGCAGGCTCGGGAACGCGATTTCGGCGCGGCCGGCTGCCAGTTTGCGCTGGATGTGTTGGGCTGCTTTGTCGGCGGACCAGAGGAATGGTTTGTCGCCGGGGAACACATCGCTCATTGCCGTTTTCACGAAGCCCGGCAGAACGATGGACATGCGAACGCCGTCGCGCGACAGGATCGGACGGACCGAATCGCCGTAGGCCTTGATCGCCGCTTTGCTCGCGCAATAGGCCGGCGAAATCGCCATGCCACGCAGCGCGGCAAGCGAGCAGATCAGTGTTACGTGGCCGTGTTTGCGCGCACGCATGCGGGCGATGACCGGCAGCACCGCGTGCATCGCGCCGTAGAAGTTGGTGTCGACGATCGCGGCCGTACGCGCCAGGTCTTCCCAGTCGGTCGCGGATGCGAGCGTGCTGGCCGCGCCGGCGTTGGCGATGAGCAGGTCGATCGGGTGTGCGTCGTCGAAACGGTGCAGCCAGGTTTGCATGGCTTGTGCGTCGCGCACGTCTATCAGGGCGGTCCACACGCTTGCGCCTTTTTCGCGGCAGGCTTGTGCCGAGGCTTCGAGACGTTGCGCGTCGCGGCCGAGCAGGGCCAGTACAACGCTCGGCCCTGCGTAAGCGGATGCGAGCGCGCGACCGAGACCGGCGCTCGCGCCGGTGATCACGATGTGGCGCGGCGCGGCTTTACGCATGCGCAGCCGCCTCCAGGCGTTGCACCGCGCCGGCTACCGCCATCGCGATGCCGGTCTTCGTGTAGAAGTCGCCGTTGATTTGCGTGTGGTGGACGACGTAGTCGAGGAAGGCCTGGTACAGCTTCATGTCGGGCTGGTCGGCGTGCAGCCAGAAATCGTCGAGCGAGCCTTGCCAGGTCAGGCCGGGCATGTTGTAGATGGCCGAACCCAGCGCCATCAACGGGCGGCGGTGGTGCAGCGCCGACAGGCCCACCGTGCTGTTCACCACCACCGCGCCGCGCGCGTTGTCCAGCAGCGTCGGTAGATGGCCGGCGTCGATGAAACGTAGGCGGTCTGTGATGGCGAGGTCGCGGGCGAGTTGTTCAGTGTAGCTACGATAGTCGATCAGGCCGGTGTCGAGGGGGTGGTTCTTTATGACGAGCCAAGTATCCGCGGGCGCGTATCGCGCGAACGACTCCACTACTTTTCCGATAGCTTCGCGTACACCGCTGAATGGCGAATGAACGACGATCTGGGCGTCCGAGTTCAATTGCAAAGGGAAGATGTAGTACGGCTTCTTCGCGCTGAGAAGATCCCGCGCCACCCGATCCGAATGCCGATCATGCTGGCGCCGACGCACCAGGCGCGTGGCAAGCCCGGCATATTCCAGGAAGCCGTTTCGTGGCCGATGGCTGCGATAGTGCGGAAAGTGCGGTGCGAACAAGGTATTGGCGAAACGATAGCGGATGTCGTGAAAGGCTCGTTCGTACAGGTTGTAGCCGGTATGCTCGCCGGCGGGGCTCGGCGGCGTGAATCGACGTTGTTCGACATACCAGGCGGGATCGCGAGGCAATTGCGAGCGGCCGTTAACGCCATGTTGCTCCAACGTCAGCCAATGCGGGCGGACATAACCTTCTTCGAAGACGTGGACACGCAATCCCAAAGACTGCGCGATCGGATGAATCGGACGGTGGATTTCGCGGCAGTCGCCAAACATAATTACGTCAGTGAAATCTTCGCCTTTAATTTTGTTGACATACCAATTCGCTAGCGCCTCCGGCGCGCCAATGAAATTCCACGTCTTTTCCTTGCCGGCGTAGGCAAGGTCGCCGCCGCAAAAATTAACTCGACCTACGGCGTGACCACGTTCGCGCAATGCAGCGGCGAGCCGGCTAAAGAACGGTGAAGCCGTGCCCTGCAAGGCAAGAAAGGAGCGGTGCATGTAGAGTACGTCGAAAGCATCCTCGGCCTGACTAAAAAGAGCGCTCCACCTACGCGACCTTTTCCCCTGGGGCCTTGGACTTGTTTGAATAATTGTTGATTGGCACTAGCTGCTGGCCTTAAGCGAGGTTCGGATAATACAGCATCGGTGGAGAGAAGAAAAAAGAAAACAGAAGCGCAACACGAATGTGTTGGAAGGATACGAAATTTGTTGGAAGGTTACGAAGATGCATAGCGCGAGCCATATCGCATGGCTATAATCGAGCGCCTTTGCTCTATCGGGCATGTGCGCCGACACTTTCTTTCCGCGGCTGAGTCTCTATCCGCTGATGCAAATTGTTTTCTGCCACCTCGGAACACACAGGTGGTCATTAGACGTTCCCGCCGTTCGCCGAACTTCGTTGGACCGGTGGCAAAGGAACTGAAAGAACCGAACAGGTTGGATAGAACGTTGGAAAAAGTATCTAGCAACAATACAACACGACCATCCCCGGGGAAAAAGAAAGGACTGGTCGAGCGGATCAAGGGCGTCAACCGCCTCTTCGCGCTGACTGTCGTCCTGCCGACCACAGTTGCGGTTGTGTACTTTGGACTGATCGCTTCGGACGTCTACGTCTCCGAGTCGCGCTTCGTGGTCCGCAGCGCGCAAAGGCAAAGTCAGACCAGCGTCGTTGGCGCTTTGCTGCAGGGTACTGGTTTTTCGCGTGCCCAAGACGACACGTACCCGGTGATCGACTACATTCAGTCGCGGGACGCGCTCAAGGAGTTGAATCAGAACGGCTATATTGCCGATGCGTACGGCAATCATGGTGACTTTCTGAGCCATTTCTCGCGCCGCGTCGACGACAGCTTCGAAGCGCTGTGGAAATACTACGGCAAGCACATCGTTTCGGTCGATTTCGACTCGACGTCGTCCATTACGACGCTCCAGGTCCGCAGCTATACGTCCAGGGACGCAGAAAATATCGATGCAAAACTGCTTGATATGAGCGAACGTCTGGTGAATCGGATGAATGAGCGTGCAGCGGCCGACACAATTGAGTTCGCTCAGCGCCAGGTCGATATCACTGCAGGCAAAGCCAAGGATGCTGCAGCTGCCCTGGCTTCTTACCGCGACACTTATACAGTGTTCGATCCGGACCGCCAGTCCGCTCTGCAACTACAACAGGTAACGGCGCTGCAGACGCAAATGTTTGCCGCCCAGACTCAGTTGATTCAGTTGCAATCGATCGCGCCGCAGAATCCCCAGATTCCGGTCTTGAAAACCAGCATCGCCACGCTGGAGAAGCAAATCGAAGCGGCAACCGGCGGAGTCTCTGGCGGCAAGAACTCGCTGTCGAACAAGGCTGCTGCCTATGCACGCCTGCAACTGGACTCCCAATTCGCCGATCGACAATTGGCATCCGCGATGGCTGCATTGGAAAACGCTCGTGCCGATGCGCAACGAAAACAGCTCTACCTTGAAAGGCTCGTTCAACCCAATGCCCCCGATGTGGCCATCGAGCCAAAACGACTGAAGTCTATATTTGAAGTGTTTGCGTTGGGAATGATCCTATGGGGTGTGTTGAGTCTGTTGCTCGCCGGCATGCTCGAGCATCGTGACTAACGAGACATCGACCATGAAGAACGAAACATGGTTATGCGGATCATACCAGGCTCAGTGCTATCGATCCGCCCGTTGGGTCGAAACTGAGCCACTAGTCGTTGTTCCGGGGTGTACAGGCCGAACAGAGTCGTTGGTTGGTAACTACTTTGAATCGTTCACGAAACCGTACCATGACGCCAAACGCGTGATCGTGTTGGCCCGACTCGTTTTAACTGATTTCCTACTTTCGGGTAGCGTTGGCACGTATGTGGAGACGGAATGATTCAGTTAGAGAATGTGAGCAAAGTCTACCGGACCCGACAAGGTCGCCGAACCGTTCTGGACAAAATCAACCTGCGGGTCGAAAAGGGCGAAAAAGTAGGGATATTGGGTCGAAATGGGGCTGGCAAATCGACGATGATCCGAATGGTGAGCGGTGCCGAATTGCCCACATCCGGTTCCATTGTGCGAGGAATGAGCGTTTCCTGGCCCCTGGCGTTCGGCGGTGCCTTTCAAGGTAGCCTGACGGGCATGGACAACCTTCGCTTCATTTGCAGAATCTATGGAGCCGACGCCGAAATCGCAGAGCCATTTGTCCATGATTTTTCCGAGCTGGGATATTATCTTCGCGAACCTGTAAAAGCATATTCGTCGGGTATGCGCGCAAGACTCGCATTTGCTATCTCGATGGCAATCGAATTCGACTGTTTTCTGATTGATGAAATCATTGCGGTCGGTGATAGTCGATTTCACACGAAATGCCATCATGAATTGTTCGAACGCCGCAAAGACCGCTCGCTCATCATAGTGAGCCATGACGCCGGATATATTAGAGAGCATTGCGACCGGGCGTCTGTTCTTATCGAAGGAAAGCTTTACAACTTCGAAAACATAGACGATGCCTACACTTGCTATCAGGATGGTGTAGCACCTACCTTTTCCTCGAACCGAGACGCCGAACGCACTGCCATGGAGGCCGAGAGCTTCCTGAAAACAAGTGCCGAAACAGTCGTCGCCGCGATCGTAGCGAATTGACGGCGGCTACGTACCAATAGATCCACGAGTTAGCGTCAACAAGACCAATCAGCGAAGGGCCAAATATGTCGATCCTGAAACAGAGCAATCCGAAGATCATTCATCGAATCTATTTCGATAACTTTGCACCTTTCCATGATCCCTTCGAGCACTACCTGGAATCGTGGAAGCGGGAAATGCCTGAGTATAAAGTGATGCGCTGGAACATGACGAACCTTGACGTTCACGAGAACGCCTGGACGACCACCGCTTTCAAAAACAGTGCACCCGTTTTTCTTTCGGAATATTTTCGCTGGAAAGTGCTCGCGGAATATGGCGGCATTTATCTGGACGCTGATTGTGAGTTGCTCAACGGCAAGGTTCTGCATGAACTGATGGAAGAATTGTATTCGCAGAACGAATACGATGTCTTCTTCGGTGTTGAAGAAAAAGAAAATGGACACCCTACTGCGCAAACTTTCGCTGCGAAGAAAGGAGCCGAGCTCGTTCAGTTCATGAAAAATCTGTACGAGAATTGCCTGGCCGATCTTTGGCCGTGGCGCGAAAAGCGTGGGCTGATCGGACCGCAACTGATGTCGCTGTATTTCCTGAAAAACGGTGTCAATGTAGCGGACGATGGTTTTTTCAAGAATCTGGAGAGCCCCGTTGTAGCCGAACGAGCAAAGGTTTACCCACAAACCTATTTCTCGCCAAAGTTCACCATTCTGGGCGACACGCTCGACTACCAGGAAGGCAAAACATGCATTTATCACATGTTTGCCAATTCAAATGTCGACTTCTCGAAAAACAAGTTTTCCAAGAAGGCCCGGGAACAGGCATTGACATTTTCGGAGTATCGAGAATCGCTTGCAAAGGCCTCGGCATTTCCCCGACATTTCGACGCGTCATGGATGCAAACACGCGTGGGCGTCCAAACCGAAGCTGGCATAGTGGTTAATGCTGCGGACGGCGTCGCCCTCTATGGCCCCTATGCAACTCTGCCACCGGGAAAATATGTAGCAAAAATTCATTGCAAACCGCTCCCACAACGTGGCACCGCCCATGTTGCGATTACTGAGCGAAACGGCTCGAACACTCTGACCGAAGCGCACATGTCTTTCCCGCTGAACAGCGACGGTGATCTGCTCGTGCCATTCTCCACTTCCGAGAAAGGCGCGAAAAATCTGGAAATCGTACTGTCCGTTCAGAACATCGATCATATGACCATCAAATCCGTCGAGATGAATCTCGACCAAGTCAAGACTGCGGTTATGGAAACCACGCGTACTCCGGCGAACACAAAATCTCTAAAAATACTCCACCGGATTTACTTCGGCTTCGACGGAAAGCCGGACCAGTTCCAAGCCTACCTGCGGACGTGGGAAGAACAGTTGCCTGACTTCAAGATCATGCACTGGAATGCGTCGAATCTCCCGATGGACATCAACCCGTACGTCAAGAAACTCTACGCCGAACGTGACCACGCCTTCCTAACCGATTTTTTCCGGTGGTATGTGCTCCGCGAATTCGGTGGATCATATCTCGACGCCGACGTGGAGATTGTGAACGGAAATGTCTACCGACGTTTGATCGAGGAACTTGAAGAGCACTCTGAATACGACGCGTTTATTGGCATTGACGAGAAGAAAGGTGGCTGGTATACCGCGCACTCCATGGCTTCGAAACCTGGCAGCGAGATTAGCAAGTTCATGTGCGATCTCTACACCAACTTCGGTAGCTTCACGGCGTGGCGCAAGAAGGGTTTCTATTTCTGGGCACCGCAGCTAGTAGCACTGTACTTCGCCAATAACAAGCATAATGTCGACGGCATGGGAACCTCCCCAAATCTCGACGCCCCCATTGTCGTTGCAAACACCAAAATCTATCCTCAGGATTGGTTTTCACCGCTCTGCCCTACCGGTAATCCGGCGCAACCATTTATTCTGAATGGGTTGAGTGAAAATACAAGCCTATGCCACCACTTTGCGTGCTCCTGGCATGACGCCGGCTCGATCTATCTCGATCATTCACGCACCAAAGGTGGTCAGGCAAACACGTTGCTTAGAGACATCGCCAAACCAAAGGAATTCGAATACTCGGAAGATGCCGCTCAATTGCAGACTGCCATTGGCATCAAAAGCGGTAACAGGATTCTGACGAACCGCTCGGCGGGTCATCTTGTCTACGGACCTTACATCAATGTCAAGAAGGGAAAATACAAGCTTTCGTATACCTTCGATGATCACAAATCCCTGAAAGATACGGTTGTTGACGTGACTGCTGGCGCGGGTGAAATTCTGGTTGTCAAGTCGACGCCGATAAACAAGTTGGACCGCGAGAAAACTTTTTCGCTTGAGTTTGAAGTTCACGAGGCGCTCGAAGGCGTGGAATTCCGGTTACACGTGAGCAAGCTTTCGGAATTCGCGCTTTCCGGCGTGGCGCTCAAAAGGCTGAGTTAGCATCACCCGATAAATTTCCGTGATTACTGAAAACAACATTAACTATCGAACCAATATGGAACAGGACCAAAAAATTCCCGTTGTACTTCTGGCCGGCGGCCTGGGAACCCGCCTAAGAGAAGAAACGGAAACCAAACCGAAGCCGATGGTGGAAGTGGGCGGCTATCCGATCTTGTGGCATATCATGAAAAACTATGCCTCATTCGGCTTTGACGAATTCGTCATCTGTCTTGGCTATAAAGGCGAGAAGATCAAAGACTTCTTCCTGAACTACCATACCCGCCAAGGCAGCCTGACCGTCGACCTTGAGAACGGTGGCGTCACCATGCATCAGAATTCCGGCAAGGATTCGTGGAAGGTGCATTTGCTTGAAACAGGTGCTGAAACCATGACCGGTGGCCGTATCAAGCAAGCCTCCCAATTTCTCGGGAACCGCACTTTTATGGCGACGTACGGAGACGGTGTTGCGAATATCAACATCAGCGATCTCGTCGCCCATCACCGTGCACAGCGTCGTCTCGCGACACTGACGGCGGTGCGTCCGCCTGCTCGCTTTGGTGGTCTTGCAATCCAGGATTCGACGATTACCACGTTCACGGAGAAACCGCAGATCGGCGAGGGTTGGATCAACGGCGGATTCATGGTTTTTGAACCGCAAATTGTCGACCTGATCGGATCGAACGACACGATTCTGGAACGCACTCCTCTTGAAATGCTTGCTAAAGATAAGGAACTTAGCGCCTTTTGCCATGATGGATTTTGGCAATGTATGGACACGGTTCGCGATCTCGTTTATCTGCGAGAACTGTGGGACAAGGGCAATGCCCCGTGGAAGTGCTGGAAATAATGCTTAAAGCCGGAGAATTCAACGTGTCGCTCTTCAACAACGCGTACAAAGGCCGCAAGGTTCTGATTACTGGACATACTGGCTTCAAGGGGAGCTGGCTTGCGAGCTGGCTGACAAAGCTGGGAGCCGAGGTATGCGGATATTCCAACGGTATTCCGACAACTCCATCTCTTTTCGAAGCAGCGTCCATTCAAAAGAACATCCGCCACGAGCTCGGCGACATTCGAGACGTAGCTCGTTTGCGTGCCCTGTGCCTTGAATACAAGCCGGATTTTGTCTTTCATCTTGCCGCGCAAGCCATTGTCTCGACCTCGTATGCCGAACCATTCGAAACTTTCGGCGTGAACGCGATGGGGACGGCAGCGGTACTCGAAGCACTGCGGCTGGTCGATTGGCCCTGCGTAGCAGTCGTCATTACTAGCGATAAAGCTTACGACAACGTCGAATGGCCGTGGGGTTATCGCGAAACCGACCGTCTCGGCGGCAAAGACATTTATAGCGGTTCGAAAGGTGCGGCGGAACTCGTCTTCAATTCTTACTTCCACTCGTTTTTCGCGAAGCCAGACTGCCCCGTCCGTCTGGCAACGGCACGCGCGGGCAACGTGATCGGCGGTGGAGATTGGGCGGTTGACCGCATCGTCGCTGACTGTATTCGTGCTTGGTGCAACGGGAAGCCCGTCGATCTGCGCAGCCCGAACGCCACCCGCCCATGGCAACACGTGCTGGAACCGCTGAGCGGCTACCTGACGCTTGCCAGCAAAATGGTCGACCGGGTCGAGTTGCACGGCGAGAGCTTTAACTTCGGCCCCCGTGCGGAACAAAACGCAACGGTGCTCGAACTTCTGAGATCGCTAGCCAAAATCTGGGGTTTTTCAGATCCGGGCGAAGGTTACGTCGTCACTAACAACTCCCCCTTTCAGGAATCCAGTCTGCTCAAGCTCAATATCGACAAGGCATTGCTGGAATTGCGCTGGGAACCGAATCTCTCCTACTCGGAGTGCATGGAGATAACGGGAGTCTGGTATCGCGACGTTCAAAAAGCTGATGCCTCGGCGTCCGAGTTGACTTCGCGCCAGATCGCGGAATACGAGCGCGTTGCCGGTGAGCGCCAAAGAACCTGGACACAATAGGAGCGACGCAATATGCAGGGAATCTCACTCACTCCTTTAAAGCGAATTGCCACCCCCGGTGGCGATGTGCTACATGGCATGAAGGCCACTGACCATGGCTTTTCCGGTTTCGGCGAGGCCTACTTCTCAATGGTAAATAAAGGCGCAGTTAAAGGGTGGAAGCTTCATCGCGCCATGACCCTTAACTTCGTGGTTCCCTGCGGCGAAATACAGGTTCGCGTCTATGACGAGACAACGGACACAAGCCGGGACTTTCGTCTGAGTCCAAGCACCGCCGAAACCTATGCGCGTCTGACCATTCCTCCAAAGCTTTGGGTTGCATTTGGAGGATTGGGAGAAGGTGTCAATCTGTTACTTAACCTGGCAAGCATCCCGCATGATCCCATGGAGTCGGAGAGGCGCGATACTGAAGCATTCACCTGGTCCTGGCTCGAAACTCGATGAATAAGTTCGTTATCACCGGGGGGGGCGGTCTGCTGGGCAGCGCCTTTCATGACGTCCTAGCCGGCGTCGATCTGACACGCCTGCACCGCGATCAATTGCAAACGGAGACCGAGGAAGCGCTGATCGAAACGATTCGCTTCCTGCAACCGAGCATCGTCATTAACTGTGCTGCGGCCACCAACGTAGAGGGCGCAGAGCAAAATCCCGAAGAAGACTCCGCAGCAAATGCGCGCCTACCTGGTGCCCTTGCCCGGGCGTGCAAGGAGACCGACGCGCTGCTGGTTCACTTCTCGAGTACCGGTTGTTATGGCGACTGGAAAGCCGAACCGTACGTAGAAGCGGATGAAATGCATCCGACTACTGTGCACCACTGCAACAAACTGGACGGGGAAGCGGCAATAGTGCAAAGCGGCTGCCGTCACATTATTGTCCGTACAGGGTGGCTTTACGGCGGAGCCCCTGCCCTAGCCAAAAACTTCGTCTGGAAACGATTGCTCGAAGCACGCGATAAGACGGAAATGACAAGTGACGCTTCTCAGCGCGGCAATCCTACCTACGTAGAGGATGTCGCCCGCCAAGTCATGAAGATTATTGACTCCGGGGTGAATGGGATCTTCAACGTTGTTGCCAACGGTGTCGTCAGCCGGTTTGAATATGTTGCAGCGATCGTCGAGGCGTCAGGCTTGGCATGCAAGGTCCGTCCAGGACCTGCCTTCGCGAGGCTTGCGAAAGTCTCTCCGAACGAAGGGGCGGTGAACGCGCGATTGCAGGCGCTCGGAATTGACATCATGCCCGCATGGAACGAGTCGCTTACGACTTACGTACACACGTTGCTCCAATCTCACGCATGGAAGACCGTAAGTGTTCATGAAGCAGAGCGGATCAGCGAATAGATAGAAAGGTCGCGGTAGCGAGGAAGAAAGCGAACGGGAAAAATGAGGAAACAGATGTTCGAGATTATAAAGTGGCAATCGAGCGCACGACCTTTGAACGAGCGTCGATGATACCCGGCAAACCCCACGTTCAGTCGACGCACGCTTATCTATCTATGCCTTCAAAAAAAAAAAAGGAGAAATGATGCGAGTTCTTTTCTTTCTCGAGCCTGTCATCTTCCGGAACTCGCCATCACTGATATCAGCCCATTTTCAGTGGGTCGACTACTTCAGATGCGCCTGCGCCCAAGAAGGCTGGCATTTTGCCTTAACGGCCAACACGTCGACCTGCGCCAACTGGACGGCCCTCCGACCGGAGACGGTTGATGCGATAACGCTTTATGAAGTCAATCCGTTTGAAACGCTAGCTGCATTCGATTACGAACGCAAAAACTACGCCAAAGCAGCTTATGGTCAATCAGAGGGGAACAACCCACTGTTTACCCGGCTCGCGGAGATTCGCGAATTGTTTCGCCCGACCCTCGTCGTGATGACTTCGCAAAACTCGTTTGCACGGCACGCGTTCGCAGGTTTGCCTATCCTCTCCATCGAGCAGGCTCCTCTGCCACGGCTCGGTCATCCCACGCGCACAGCGTTCGATCCAAGCGGACATCAGACAATGTCATTGCTGGAAACGCAAGCCGACCGGATCAGTTCGCTTCCCCTGACACCGCAGGTTCGTCGCCAGGCTTTGAGTCTACTATCTGCGATCAAGCAGACTGCGAACGTCGCGGACGCGCGAGGCGTTCAGGTTGCAGCAGCACTGGAAGAACTTCGGCGAGAGAATCGGGTCGCCCTTCTCGTGACGCAGCCTACTGATGCGGTGACATATGAGGGTTCGTATCAGCCAATAGAACTCGAGAACCTACTTTATGCGTGGTCTGAGGCGCTTCCGCCGGGCTGGATCGGCGTGCCCACCTACCACGGCGGACAGCAACTGACCGAAGAAATGGAGGCTGCCCTAGCTGCAGCGACGCCTCGGCTGCGCTTTCTTCCGCAAACGTTGTCGCGAGGTCTTTCTGAGCCGATGCTGCTGGTTGCAGATGGAATGGTAACCATTTCGTCCACTACGGCGATGACAGGGCTCCTCTTTCAAAAGCGCGTTGTTGTCACCGGACGTTCGCCTTACAACAAATGGTGCGAGAGCGATCCCGCGAAAATTGCTGATGCGCCTACGCTAAACGACGATCAAGTCGCGTCTATTCTTTGCTTTCTGACTAATCGGCTCGCCCTGTCTCATGAGGTTCTCGATAAGAACATCAATCCGCTCATCGAATTGATGAGGGCCGTGAGTACGGCCGAGGACCATATGGAATGGTTTTCGGACACAACTGAATGGACGCTCGAGAAAGCCGCGGGCTTATTCAGATTCAGAGGATGCGTCAGGAATACAGACCGTAGCTCGCAAGGATGCTTGCGCGAACAGTTGGAACGCCAACTCGGCGAAGCGACTGCCCAACGCAACGTGTTCGAATCGGAATGGAAAGCGGCGGTCGCCGATCGGGATCGCGTGAATCAGAAGTTAGCCGAATTAATTTTCGAACTTGATACCGTGCGAGCAAAATTTGCCGAAAACGTTTCCGAAAAGGAAGGGCTACTGCAAGAATGGCGCGCCGCTGCTACTGACCGAGACGATTTGACGAAGCAAATTGCAATTTTGACCGAGGAGCGCGATAGGGCCCGACTTGAAGCACTGGCAGTTACAAAGAAGTCCGAAACGCTTTCTGAGGAACTCGCTGAAACCACCGCTGAGTGCGACAAAATGCGAGCAATCGAAGCAGCCTTGCGCGAAGACCAGCAGCAACTCCAGCAAATGTTCAACGCCGAGGTCAAGCGAGGAAACGATCTACACGCGCACAATCAGAAGTTATGTAAAGACAAAGACGATGTCGCGAGAGAATTGGTACATCAAGGAGCGGAAAACGAAAAACTGCACGCCGCGTTGGCGGCTGACCTCGATCGACTTGCCCACTCGCTCGAAGAGACTATGCTAGAGCGCGACAACGCTCTAACAAAACTGACAGCAAGTTCCGAAGAACGAAATCGTCTTGACGCTGAGTTATATGCTTACATCGAATGGGCGAAGGTTTATCGGCAATCGATTGCATCGCTCCCGCTCTGGCGTCTGGCGTTGCATTACCGTAACATCGCCGTTGACAATGATCGGCTTGCATTGCCGAAAGAGCCGGGCTGGGACAAATCGTAGCAAATTGCGGGACTTTTAAAACCGGAAGACACGCCTGCGCAACATCCGCTGCGCAGGTTGGTGACGCAACATCGGCGTTCGGCCGTGCCTTTACACTACCTTCTCGTACATGTTCCGCAATCTTGTCTTATAGTTGCCCGCGTCGAACATCTTCGCCCTTTCGGTGCCGGCAAGAACCAATTGCCGGCAGACTTCGCAGTCTTGATCAAGTATTTGCAGACCGCGTGCAATCGCTGCGACGTCGTATGGGTCGACGTTCAGGCTCGCATTGCCGGCTACTTCGGGCAATGATCCCTCGGTTGAGCAAAGGGTTGGCACGCCCAGTTGCATAGCTTCGAGAACCGGCAAGCCAAAACCCTCATACAAGGACGGAAATACCACCGCCTTCGCCGAACGGATCAGACTGAGCAGAAATGGACGGGGAGCATAATCGAAGACCTGAATCCGCTGGTTCAAACCCGAACGCTGCTTGAGCATACTGTTCAACAATTTCATCTCCTCGTCTGATTTCCAGGCGAGAGAACCGACAATCACAAGCTTGGCATCAAGCCTCGCAGACAGAAATGCCTCGACCAGTCGAGCGACGTTCTTCTTGGGCTCAATCGCGCCAAAGAACAGGAAGTAACTCTGCGGCGCAAGTCCATAGATGCCGGAAACTTCCTGCTCCGCGTCACGCTGGCTCTTGGAGTCCGTCAACAGATCAGTTTCTACCGATTGATATGTATTCGTAATTCCTGATTCCGGCAAATCAAACAGGTGAAGAATGTCTTCTTTGGATTTTTCGGAAACGGTACAAATGTGATCGCCGTTTTCGATGCAACCCTTAATCAGACGATGATAGTACCGTTTGTTGTCAAGCGTCGTGTACGGAAGACGCAAGGGCACGAGATCGTGAATGGTATAAATATTTGGAATCCCAACCACCTTGATTGGCAATGGATAGGTCCAATGCATGATATCGGGTTTCTCTGAAAACCTAACCTTCAGAAATTTATTGTATTTTCGGAAATAACGGCGCGAGACGTTAAACAGATTTTCGACGTTGAAAATCCTCGACTCATCTGGCAATCGTCCTGAGAACCGGCGCGCTTCAACTCTACCGGTCGTGGGGATATCGATCGCTGTATATCCCAGAGGTGCCCGAAAAAGCTCCTTAGCTTGGGCGTACGCATCAGATGCCCAACCCATTTTAGGAGTCGTACCGCCCAAGTAGTCAAAGAAAGAAATTTCGCGCAAAAGCGGCAACTGGCGGCCCGAGATTGGTCCGCCATACAAGGTCCACGAATCCCAGCCAATTTCTTGGATGTTATTAGCTAAGTTCTTGGCATAAGTGGCTACGCCAGTCCCGCGCTGCAGCGCGAGATTGTGCCCATCGATTGCGACAACGCGCTTCATCTCATCCTTTCTTTGTTTGAGTAACCCCGTAGCAAGGCGCCTCATTTGCGCGACAACGGGACGCGATCCCGCCTATCGCGCAAATGCTCGTGCCTAACTCATTTAAATGTCTGAACGCCTGTAATGACCGGATACGCCACCGAGAAGACCACGTTCAGGAACTTCTGCACCTCGGCGATCGGGGCATTCGACACATACAGCAGATCCTTGTCGTCCATCATGAAGTTCTGCGCCACGAAAAACGAATTCGGATCGCGCAGATTCACCCGATAGACGACTGGCACCTTGCCGTCCGCCGTCGTGTGTACCGGCGTATTTGGCCACGGCAATGCCTTCGCACTCTCGAACCGGAAAATGAACACACCCTGCGCGTCAGATCGCGAATCTTCCAGACCACCGGATCGCGCCAAAGCCTGCGCAAGCGTAATCCCCTGCGCCTCAAAATTGATTTCCTGACTTTTCCCGGTCGCTCCAAGCGACATGAAGCTGAACGGCTGAAACAGTGCAGTCACCACGTCACCAGCGTGCAACGGTACATTCTGATGCGGATCGCGAATCACCGTCTCAAGTGGCAACGAGGCCACTGTGTCGCCACGCGTCACCTGAATCGTGATCTTGTCGACCGGTTGCTTTACCCCACCCGCACCTGCCAGGGCATCCAGCACGCGCTCACCACGCGCGCTCAGCGGCATCCGGTTGCTACTCGCCACATCACCCACCATCGTCACATAAGACGTTGCGTTCCGCGAAAGCTTCACCAGCACTTGCGGATCATGAGCAATATTCTTCAGCCGCGCAGCAATGTCACGCTGCAGCTCAGTTGGCGTGCGGCCAACCGCTTTCAATTCCCCCGCAAAGGGCACATTGATCCTGCCGTCGCCATCGATCGTCTGATCCGGCAAAACGGTTACACGCGCATTGCTCGTGCCGCCCTTCGCGTCGATTTGCCCAGCGCCGAACAACGTCGCTGGCGGCGCTTCCCAGATCGACACTTCGATCGTATCGCCAACACCGAGCTGCTGCTGGTATGAAGTGCTATTGCCTAACGTGGTCGAAAAATCACCGATGCTGCGCTCCGCAAAAAGCCTGCGCGCTACGTCATCCGTCACATCGACAATCTGGATACCCTCCGGGCTGGCCGCCCCCCCAGCCCTGCTAATCTGCGATCTGCTGGGCCCGGAAGTCGGAATAGCCGAGCAACCGCCAAGCGAGATCGCCCCAAAGGCGATCACGGCAAAAACAAGACGACGAGACAAACGCGGCATTTATTGCGAAAGTTGAAAGGAGTTAGTGGGTGCAACTTCGGCGCAGATTGTCTCATGCAGTCGGGTAGAATGGCATGCTGTGTTTAAAAATTCACAGCGCGCAACCCGACATTCAACGCGCCAGCTAAAAAAAGCCGCGCTACTGCCGTGCCAACCCTTTTCCTAGACGGTCACACACCTTTACAACGCACTCCTGCCCCCTGTGTCGATCGCGTCGGCCTCGCATATAATTTGAAGGTTCGCGAGCGGATTGGCGCGAACATCATTGACATTTGTGCTTCATTGCGGCAGCAAACACAATGAGGCCAATCAGCTTGGAAATATGTTGGAAAACACATCTGACGGCACCGCGACAACGCAGACCACGTGCGAGATGCCCTCGACACAGAACATCGATAGACCCTCGCTCCAACGGCAACCTGCCCGGCAGCGGTCGCAATCGGCTACTACCATTTCGTCGCGTTGACCGGCGAGAGAGATAAAACATGAATAGGGATAAGACCGCACTTCGGGCGTTTCACATTCAGTGCCGCGTGGTCTACGCGCTGTTAATGCGCGAAATATTGACGCGCTATGGACGCCACAATATTGGCTTTCTTTGGATCTTCTTCGAACCAATGTTGTTTACGCTGGGTGTAACGGGACTGTGGGTCGCAACGAAGGCCACTCACGGCTCGAACCTGCCGATCGTTGAATTCGCCGTAACCGGGTACTCCACGGTTCTACTCTGGCGAAATTGCGCCAATCGTTGCGCGCTTGCGATCGAGCCCAACCACAGCCTGCTTTATCACCGCAATGTCCGCGTCATTGACCTGTTCCTGGCCAGAGTACTCCTCGAAGTGGCTGGCGCGACGATGTCTTTCATCATGCTAACGGTGCTGTTTGTTTTCATCGGGATAATGAAACCCCCGCACAACATCACGTTAATCATTTTCGGTTGGGTATACCTGGCAGTTCTTGGACTGGGCCTTGGCTTCACCGTCGGCTCATTGAGCGAGAGAAGCGAAACAGTCGATCGCGTCTGGCACACCATCACTTATCTTATGTTTCCGTTGTCAGGGGCGCTGTTCATGGTCGAATGGCTCCCTCCTTTCGCGCAAAAACTGGTTCTCTTGCTTCCAATGGTTCATGGCGTTGAAATGGTACGCAGCGGTTACTTTGGACCGCTCGTCAAGGCACACTATGACATTGGCTACATGGTGACAACTAGTCTGATGCTTTTGCTCGTTGGCCTGGCACTGGTTCGAGACGCCAGCATGCGCGTGGAACCGCAGTAGTTCGACTCGTCGAGCAAGCGTAAATTGCCGGCGGCGTAACTCTTTTACGCCGCGCTTTTTGCCAACGTTCGACAGCACGTGCATGTCGCTCAATAGTGCGTCATCTTAGGTGCTTCCTTTAAACGACCCGGCGAAGTTTTCACCATGACCGCCGATGCCCGCGACTACGCAGGCCGCACGTATAGAATGCATTGAGTGCGGGTCGTTAAACTGCGCGAGGCTAAGAAAAGCTTTGTGCCGTTGTCTCGTCGCTGGATGGTCGAATGCAGCTTCGGCTGGCTTAACCGCTTCAGCGGTACGCACTCGGCTACGAGCGCCTTTCCGACACCTTGGCGGGCCTGCACTTCGTCGCCGTCACCACGCCCGTGCTCGCATCACGCTGGACCAATAATGCAGAGTACCGAATGCGCTCCCGGGTCAGTAGACTCCCGTGTAGCATTTTCACCAAGTTGCCACGCGACCATGCTATGGTAAATTTGGAGATTGCGTGATTTTTATCCGCATCAGCAACATAACAATTAAATTTTCCATCCGGGCAATAAAGAGGAAGGGCAAATGCGAGGCAGCGATATAAACGATTATGATATTGATTTGCAGGAGCTGGCGCAGAAAGTTTCTAAAATTGAAGAAGCCCTGAATGTCGCACTGGCATATCTTGATAAAAATCTGCATGTTTCTTCAAATCACTTTGAAACCTATGGCCATCGCAGCAGTCGGCCATATTATCCACTCAATGATGGATGGGGGCTTACTCATTTAAATACGGGTCAGCCTTTTTTCGTCAACACGATGGACCGAAATATTACTCCCTGGATAATCATGGGAGGCCATTGGGAGCCCAATGTTGATCGTGTTTTGATGGCCTACGCCCAACCGGGTATGAACGTGTTGGATATAGGCGCCAACATGGGGTACTACACAGTCAAGCTGGGCACGAAAATTACACCCAGCGGTTCGCTGTTTGCATTCGATCCCAATCCAGAGGTAAACGCCGTTTGCCTCGAGAACATCAAAATCAATAATTTGACAGGTCACTGTCGCATCTTCAACTACGCTCTCGGCGACGTGGAGGCGACCGCAACATTAACCCGCTCAAACAGCAATATGGCATCTGCCAATTTACTTGGCGAACAGGATGCCGATTACTCTGTCGACGTCGAAATCAAAGTGCTGGACAATTTGATACCGATGTCAAGAAAGATTGATTTGATCAAGCTGGACGCCGAAGGCTACGAAACAAAAATCTTAAAGGGTGCGACCCAGACTTTAGCCAATTCGGAAGACTGCGCGACTATGATCGAATTGAATATGCGGCGATGGGAAGGCACGCATCAGATTGAAGACCTCATTCCACTTTGTGGCGGGAACGGCCGGGCCGCATATGCGGTCCACGATGATGGCACGATTGAAGAGTTTGCCATTGCTGATATTCGCCCCTTCCTTGCCACTCGCCCGTTCTCGGAGAACTATTTTCTAGTCGCTCAGCCCCATTTGGTTAAGACGCACTTGAGCGAATTACTTCGCATAAAGTAGGCAGACGACTCGAACGCTGAGGCGCCCTGAAAGGGTGCGCCTCCAACCACTCATCACCGTGATGCGTAATGGTTCCGAGTACGCAAACGTCATATCCTCTAGTTCTCTCTATCGGATTCCTTTGAATTGTCATTTGCGGCCGGGCAATTAAAAAAATTCACTCGGCCGCTACTATTTCCACCCCGACCATCATTTCTTAAATGTCTGAACGCCTGTAATGACCGGATACGCCACCGAGAAGACCACGTTCAGGAACTTCTGCACCTCGGCGATCGGGGCATTCGACACATACAGCAGATCCTTGTCGTCCATCATGAAGTTCTGCGCCACGAAAAACGAATTCGGATCGCGCAGATTCACCCGATAGACGACTGGCACCTTGCCGTCCGCCGTCGTGTGTACCGGCGTATTTGGCCACGGCAATGCCTTCGCACTCTCGAACCGGAAAATGAACACACCCTGCGCGTCAGATCGCGAATCTTCCAGACCACCGGATCGCGCCAAAGCCTGCGCAAGCGTAATCCCCTGCGCCTCAAAATTGATTTCCTGACTTTTCCCGGTCGCTCCAAGCGACATGAAGCTGAACGGCTGAAACAGTGCAGTCACCACGTCACCAGCGTGCAACGGTACATTCTGATGCGGATCGCGAATCACCGTCTCAAGTGGCAACGAGGCCACTGTGTCGCCACGCGTCACCTGAATCGTGATCTTGTCGACCGGTTGCTTTACCCCACCCGCACCTGCCAGGGCATCCAGCACGCGCTCACCACGCGCGCTCAGCGGCATCCGGTTGCTACTCGCCACATCACCCACCATCGTCACATAAGACGTTGCGTTCCGCGAAAGCTTCACCAGCACTTGCGGATCATGAGCAATATTCTTCAGCCGCGCAGCAATGTCACGCTGCAGCTCAGTTGGCGTGCGGCCAACCGCTTTCAATTCCCCCGCAAAGGGCACATTGATCCTGCCGTCGCCATCGATCGTCTGATCCGGCAAAACGGTTACACGCGCATTGCTCGTGCCGCCCTTCGCGTCGATTTGCCCAGCGCCGAACAACGTCGCTGGCGGCGCTTCCCAGATCGACACTTCGATCGTATCGCCAACACCGAGCTGCTGCTGGTATGAAGTGCTATTGCCTAACGTGGTCGAAAAATCACCGATGCTGCGCTCCGCAAAAAGCCTGCGCGCTACGTCATCCGTCACATCGACAATCTGGATACCCTCCGGGCTGGCCGCCCCCCCAGCCCTGCTAATCTGCGATCTGCTGGGCCCGGAAGTCGGAATAGCCGAGCAACCGCCAAGCGAGATCGCCCCAAAGGCGATCACGGCAAAAACAAGACGACGAGACATTGATTACAGCACTTAGCAAGAGTTGGTAAGTAGAACTTCGGCGCGAATTGTCTCACGCACTCGGGTAGAATGGCGTGCTGTGAAAAAAATCCACACTCGAAACACTAAAATAGTCTGCGCGCCAGCTTACAACCGTACTGCAATCTCGTGTCAACCATCCACCTGGACGTCACGCGCCTCCTTACGCGTCTTTACGACGGGCTTTTGCCCACTGGCGTAGATCGCGTCGGGCTCCAATACATTGAAAAATACGGCGCTCGAGCGCGCGCAATCCTTAGCGAGCGCGGTTTTGCCACAGTTCTGTCCGAGAGAGATTCGCAGCAAACGTTTGCGATGCTTCTCTCATCGATCCGCAATAGAAACGCCATCCGCACTTTGGTCGCACGCGCTTGCCTTAATTGCTTGCGAGAAACAAGACTTAATGGCGTGCTGTTGCACACCAGTCACAACGGAATGGAATTCGGTCGTTATTACAGTGCGGTGACACGACGTCAAATTCGCCCCGTATTCATGGTCCACGACTTGATCCCGTTGACTCACGCCGAATACTGCCGCCCCGGCGTCGACGCCACGCATCGCAATCGCATGCACACGGCGTTGGAGCACGCAAGCGGCCTCATCATGAATTCGCAAGCCACGCTCGACTCCCTCGCCGCCGAAGCCGAACGCGCGAACCTTCCGCTTCCACCAACCGTCGTCGCCCGCCTCGCCTCCGGCGTAACCCCACGCCCACTCGCGCCGCGCCCCATCGTCACACCATACTTCGTGATGCTAGGCACGATCGAACCGCGCAAAAACCACTGGTTAATCCTGCAAGCCTGGCGCCGCCTCGTCGAACAACTCGGCACCGCAGCACCCAAGCTCGTCGTAATCGGCCGCCGCGGCTGGGAATGCGAAAACGTCATCGACATGTTGGAGCGCTGCGAACCGCTAAAAGGCGTCGTAATAGAAGAACCCCACTGCTCCGACGAAAAACTGCACGCCTATCTGCAACACTGCCAGGCGCTGCTGTTCCCTTCGTTCGTCGAAGGCTACGGCATGCCACTCGCCGAAGCACTCGCGCTAAAAGTACCGGTACTCGCTAGCGGTCTCGCCGTCTTCCAGGAAATCGCCGACGACATTCCCGACTATCTGGATCCACTCGACGGCCCCGGCTGGCTCGCGCGCATTCAGGCCTACGCGCAGCCGAATAGCCCCGAGCGCGATGCGCAGCTAAGCCGCATGGGACGATTCCGCGAGCCGACGTGGGCGGAGCATTTCGAACGCGTCGACGCCTTTCTGGAAACGCTGCGCTAAATGAAGCAACGCGTCATCGCCAACGAACAGGCATCCGCGAACCTCGCAATCGATCTGCGCAGTCTCACGCGCGGCTTTCGTCTGTGGAGCGGACTCCGTCAACGGAGCGTCGAGCATGTATGGATCGACCGTTGGCAAGGGCGCATTGCATTACGCGTCGCAGGTTTACTCCGCAAGCAAATCAACGCCGCGTGGCCTGGACCGGTCTGGTCCCATGGACCATCGGGCACCCCGCTATTGTCGTGGTTTTCGATGCCGCTTGCCGATGCCCGCGCGGAGACATTCGCCGCCGCGCTGAACAAAGCACTCGCGGCCGCAATCGAGCAGGATCGCAGCGCCCAGACGGCCTCCGAATCGCAACGGTTGATGCAGCGGTTCGCGCGCAGTCACGCATCGGCAATACGTGACTCGCAATCCTCCTGCCCGGTAGCGCTACTTGAGCCACGAAGCAAGGAACGCGTACTGCTCATCGACGAACGCGTGCGATCGAAAGGATCGAGCGCGAGCGCAACGCGCCATTCGTCCAAAGCTTTTGCGCGAATGGTGCAAGCGGCGATGAGCGCGCATCCACAAGCCGAATTCTGGATCGCTCGATCGACCGATCCAGCACGAGGCCGCTGGCTCTCCGCTTCATCGGAACCGATGTTGCCCGCCGACATCCGGCGTATCGCCGACCACGAATCCCTGTGCGCCGCGCTGCCTCACGTCGATCACGTCTACACGCTCGGCGCGTCGGAAGGCGTGCATGCTCTGTTGGCCGGCGCGCGCGTCCACGTATTCGGCGCACCGTATTACGCGGGCTGGGGCCTGACGCATGACGATCAGCCCTTGCCGAACCGAACTGCGCGTCCCACGCTAGCCACCTTGTTCGACGTAGTGTTCGTCCGCTCGACGCGCTATCTGAACCCGACCACGCATGCTCCCGGCACGCTCGACGATCTGCTCGACAGCATCGAGCTGCAACACGCGGTCCAGCAACGCTTCGCCGATTTGCAGGACGTAGCAGCACTGCGTTTCCAATGGTGGAAGCGCCCGTTCGCGACGCCATACATCACCGCGGGCAATCCGGCATTACGCTGGACCGCCGAACCGCAATCGGTGCAAATCCACGAGTGCGCGGTACTGTGGGGCGCGCGCAGCGCAGACAACCTCGCGCCGGAAATTCGTCGCGTCCGGATCGAAGACGGCTTCTTCCACTCGACAGGTCTCGGCTCCGACATGATCGCGCCGCGCAGTCAGGTGATCGATCGCCGCGGACTGTACTTCGATGCGAGTCAGCCGAGCGATCTGAGCGTGCTGCTCAACGAGACCGAGTTCAGCGACACCGAGTTGGCGCGCGCCGCGGCACTTCGCAACAAGGTCGTGCAACTCGGCGTCACTAAGTACAACCTCGGCCGCCGGCGCCCTGCATGGACCGCAACGTCAGGCAAGCAAATTGTGCTGGTCCCCGGCCAGGTCGCCGACGATGCATCTATCCGCCTCGGCACGCGCGCAATCGGCACCGCCGATGCGCTGCTGCGCGAAGTCCGCCGCCTGCGTCCCGACGCATTCGTCGTCTATAAACCGCATCCCGACGTGCTATCAGGCAATCGCCATGGTCTGATCGACGCGCAGCAACTCGCCGACGTCGTCGATACCGAAGCGGACCTGCTGTCGCTCGTCGATGCGGCGGACGAAGTTCACACGCTCTCGTCGCTTGCGGGCTTCGACGCGTTGTTGCGCGGCAAAGCGGTGTTCACCTACGGGCTGCCGTTCTACGCGGGCTGGGGACTCACCCACGACGCGCTCGCGCCGCTGCCGTGGCGTCATCGCACATTGACGCTCGACATGCTGTGCGCGGGCGTGCTGCTGCGCTACCCACTGTACTTCGATTGGAAAACCCGTCTCTTCACGACCCCGGAAGCCGTGGTCGAACAACTCGCACCACAAGCCGCACGGCCGCTCGAAAAAGTACGCGGCAACCGGATGCGGCCGCTTCTCAAAGCTTTTCGCTGGAGCCGCAATGCAATTCGCCACGCCATATGGCGCCTTCAGCAAAAGCGCGCGCCATGAGCATGGTAAAAAAACAAACCGTCCAGACAAACCAAAAGCCCCGCAAGATCGAAATCTTGCGGGGCTTTTTTCCGAGGCTGACGCTAAAGCGTTATCCGCCTACCGCGACATCATATTCATGCTGACGTTATGCAACACCCACAACGTCCCGCCAACCACGATAACAGCGGTCATCACGGTGAACGCAAACGCCGTCACGTTCCAGCGCTGCGACGACGACGTGTTCATATGCAGGAAGAACACCAGATGCACGAGGATCTGCACGACCGCGAGACCCGCGATCGCGAGCAACGCGCTCTGGCCCGTCAACGTGCCGGTCATCACGATCGCGAAGGCCGCGACGGTCAGAATGACGGAGAGCACGAAGCCCGCCGTATAGCTGCCGAAGCTGCCGTGGCCGCCTTCCGAGTGTGCGCCATGGGCGCTATGACTATGGTCCATTTAGATCACGCTCGCAAGATAGACAAAGGTGAAAACGCCGATCCACACGACGTCGAGGAAGTGCCAGAAAAGGCTCAGGCACGTCAGACGGATCATGTCGCGTTCGGTCAGGTCGCGATGACGCATCACCTGCAGCGCCAGCACCACCATCCAGATCAGACCGAACGTCACGTGCAGACCGTGCGTGCCGACCAGCGTGAAGAACGACGACAGGAACGCGCTGCGGCTCGGACCCGCGCCTTCGGCGATCAGGTGCGAGAACTCGCGCATTTCCAGCACGAGAAACGCGAGGCCCAGCAGGAACGTCACACCGAGCCAGCCGAGCAGCACGCCCTTGCGGTTCTTGTGCGCGCCGAGCATCGCGAAGCCGTACGTGATACTCGAGAGCAGCAGCATCGTCGTTTCAAGTGCGACGCCCGGAATCTCGAACAGGTCCTTGCCGCTCGGACCACCCGCGAACTGGTGACTCATCACCGCGAACACCGCGAACAGCGCCGCGAAGATGATGCAGTCGGTCATCAGGTACAGCCAGAAACCGAACACCGAGTGCGACGGCACGTGGTCCGGCGCGAGTTGCGGCTCAACCGCAATTGTCTTCTGTAACATCAGTCCACCTCCAGCGCGACCTGCTTGCCGGCGCTTGCGCCGACACCGGCCACGGCACCAGCACCGCCGTTGCGATTCTCTTCAATCAGCGCGACAGTGTCGGCAGGAATGTAATAGCCGTCGTTGTCCATGAAGCTGTAGATGATCACGGTGGCGATCGCGCCGACCGCGCCAACGATCGCAAGCCACCAGATGTGCCACACACCGGCAAAACCGAGCACCAGCGAGAACAGACCCACCAACAGACCCGCGGACGTATTCGACGGCATGTGAATGTCGCGATACACCGGCACTTTCACACCGCCCTTGCGCGACTTCATTTCGGTAAACGCGTCGAGCGAGCGGACGTCCGGAATGTGCGCGAAGTTATAGGCCGGCGGCGGCGAGCTCGTCGCCCATTCCAGCGTATGACCGTCCCACGGATCGCCCGTGAGGTCGCGGTTTTCCGGCAGGTTGCGATCGCGGATGCTGACGACCAGTTGCAGCAGCTGGCAAGCGATACCGATTGCGATCAGCACCGCGCCAAACGCGGCGGCGATCAGCCACGGATGCCATGCCGGGTTGTCGTAGTGGTTCAGACGACGCGTCATGCCCATGAAGCCGAGCACGTACAGCGGCGTGAACGCAACCCAGAAGCCAACCTGCCAGAACCAGAACGCGGCCTTGCCTATCTTCTCGTTCAACTTGAAGCCGAACGCCTTCGGGAACCAGTAGTTGAAGCCGGCCAGATAGCCGAACAGCACGCCACCGATAATCACGTTATGGAAGTGAGCGATCAGGAACAGGCTGTTGTGCAGCACGAAGTCCGCGCCCGGAATCGCCATCATCACGCCGGTCATACCGCCGATCGTGAAGGTCACCATGAAGCCGAGGGTCCACAGAATCGGCGTCGTGAATTGCAGACGACCCTTGTAGATCGTGAACAGCCAGTTGAACACTTTGACGCCGGTCGGGATCGCAATCACCATGGTCGCGATACCGAAGAACGCATTGACGTCGGCGCCCGAACCCATCGTGAAGAAGTGGTGCAGCCACACGAGGAACGACAGCACCATGATCGCGCACGTCGCCCACACCATCGTCTTGTAGCCGAACAACGGCTTCTTCGCGAAGGTCGCGACGACTTCCGAGAAGATACCGAACGCCGGCAGGATCAGGATGTACACCTCGGGGTGACCCCAGGCCCAGATCAGGTTCAGGTACAGCATCGCGTTGCCGCCGGCATCGTTTGTGAAGAAGTGCATGCCGAGGTATCGGTCCAGACCGAGCAGCGCGAGCGTGACGGTCAGGATCGGGAACGACGCCATGATCAGCACGTTCGTGCACAGCGCGGTCCACGTGAACACCGGCATCTTCATGAACGACATGCCGGGCGCGCGCATCTTCACGATCGTCACGAAGAAGTTCACACCGGTCAGCAAGGTGCCGATACCGGAGAGCTGCAAGCTCCACAGGTAATAGTCGACGCCGACACCGGGGCTGAACTGCAGTTCGGACAGCGGCGGATAAGCGAGCCAGCCCGTCTGCCCGAATTCACCGATCACCAGCGAAATGTTGATCAGGATCGCGCTGACGGCCGTCATCCAGAAACTCAGCGAGTTGATGAACGGGAACGCGACGTCGCGCGCGCCGATCTGCAGCGGCACGACGAGGTTCATCAGACCGACCATGAACGTCATCGCCATGAAGAAGATCATGATGACGCCGTGCGCGGTGAAGACCTGATCATAGTGATGCGGCGGCAGAAAGCCAGGGCTCAGGTACGACAGCGCCAGCTGCATACGCATCATGATCGCGTCGGCGAAGCCGCGCAGCAGCATGATGAACGCAACGACGATGTACATGACGCCGATCTTCTTATGATCGACGGACGTCAGCCATTCGCTCCACAGGTAGCGCCATTTGCCGAAATACGTGATTCCGCCGAGCACGGCCAGCGCGGCGAGCACCATGCCGCCGCCCGCCGTAACGATGATGGGCTCGTGATACGGAATCGCATCGAGCGTTAGTTTTCCGAACATGCGTTACCCCTTCGGCGCACAGTTGGCGTCCTTCAAGTTGTCGATGACGTTGCCGTTGTTGTAGCGGGCAATGATGTTGTTGAAGAGCTTCGGATCGACGGTCGAGAAGTACCGGACCGGGTCCTTTTCGCTCGGCTCCGACACCGCGTGATAGCGGTCCATGTCGAGGCGGTCCGACGAAGCGCGCACCTTCGCAACCCACGCGTTGAAGTCTTCAGGCGACGTCGCGAGCGTGCGGAACTTCATGTCCGAGAAGCCCTTGCCGCTGAAGTTTGCCGCGAGGCCCGCGTAGTCGCCGGCGTGATCCGCGATCAGATGCAGGCGCGTCTGCATGCCCGCCATGGCGTAGATCTGGCCGCCCAGCTGCGGGATGAAGAACGAGTTCATCACCGTGTCCGACGTGATCCGGAAGTTCACCGGCGTGCCGACCGGGATCGCGAGCTGGTTCACCGATGCGATGCCGAGGTCCGGATAAATGAACAGCCACTTCCAGTCGAGTGCGACGACTTCGACGTTGATCGGCTTGACCTGCGACTCGAGCGGACGATACGGATCGAGCTCATGCGTGCTCTTCCAGGTCAACACGGCGAGGAACAGAATGATCAGCGTCGGAATCGTCCAGACAGCGACTTCGATTGCGGTGCTATGCGTCCAACCCGGACGGTACTCGGCGTTCCGGTTCGACGCGCGATAACGCCACGCGAAAAACAGAGTCAACGCAATGACGGGCACCACGACGATCAGCATGGCCCACGTCGAAGTCGCGATCAGATCACGCTCCGCGAGTCCCACACTGCCCTTCGGATTCAGAATATCGAGGTTGCTGCAACCCGAAAGCAGCAACATGAGGCTGGCGGAAATGAAACTTGCCGGCCTTCCTAGCGTCCGTCCTTTCATATCCACTGCCTCGTTTTTTTGGCTTCAACGAACGTCATTCGACGGCTCTCCATTAATAAGCGCTCGCATAATAGGGGGGCATCGGATGCTAATAAACACTCGATTTAGCAACGAACTATTGCGTCGCGACGCAGTGCGACACGTTGCCGCATTTCCCCGCGCACCCTATTCACCAGCGTCGTTTGCGACGCTTCGAAACGAAGCATCGAAAAGCTGACGCATCGCAAAAGTCCCCTGAAACAAGCGCTAAAAATCGCTGGACGCGCAGCGGTTTTCGACGTACTGCAACACGCATGCATTCACAAAGGGATTGATAACGACGCGCAAAAGCGCAAAAGCGTCGCCGCATCCTGACGCGCGGGTGCGACACCGATTCTTGCGCTCTGTTCTTTTAACCCGGAGTCTGCGTGGCGACGGGAGCCGGTCCGGGCGCCGCTGCCTGCAGATGCTCGCCGCCCTCCGTCGGCACCGAGTCCGAAGGCAGCGCCGAGCGTTCCGATTGCGCGAGCAGCGTGCCGACCGACGGATCGATCGCATCGGTGAACGGCTTCGGGTCGAGACCGATCGCGAGCACCAGCAGCGCCAACGCACCGAGCAGCGCGAACTCGCGCTTGCCGAGGTCCTTCAGCTTCGCCACGCGCGCGTTGGCAATCGCACCGAAGATCACGCGCTTGTACATCCACAGCGTGTAGGCCGCGCTCAGGATCAGGGTGGTCGCGGCGATCGCACCGATCCAGAAGTTGAAGCGGATCGCGCCCATCAGCACCATGAATTCGCCGACGAAACCCGACGTGCCCGGCAGACCGATGTTGGCCATCGAGAACAGCATCACGAAAGCGGCAAAGCGCGGCATCGTGTTGGCGACGCCGCCGTATTCGGCGATCGACGCGGATTTCGTGCGGTCGTAGAGCATGCCGGTGCACAACAGCATCGCGCCGGACACCACGCCGTACGAGATCATCTGCACGATTGCGCCGGACTGGCCGAAGCGGTTGAAGACGAACAGACCGAGCGTGACGAGGCCCATATGCGCGACCGTCGAATACGCGAGCAGGCGGCGCATGTCGGTCTGCACGAGTGCGAGCAGGCTCGAATAGATCACCGCGACGAGCGACAGCGTGATCATCATCGGCGCGAAGAAATGGCTCGCTTGCGGCGCGATCGGCAGCGCGAAACGCAGCAGACCGTAACCGCCGATCTTCAGCATGCCGATCATCACCGCGGCGCCCGTCGGGCCGTCGAGGTGCACGTCGGGCAGCCACGTGTGCAGCGGCCACATCGGCACCTTCACGCCGAACGCGGCAAGGAAGCCGAGGAAGATCAGCGCCTGCGGCACCATGTCGAGGTGCGCTTCGCGCCACACGGCGAGGTCGAAGCTATGCGTCTGGCTATACAGGTAGAGCAGCGACATCAGCATCATCAGCGAGCCGAGGAACGACACGAAGAAGAACTTCACCGCCGCATACGTGCGGTTCTTGTGACCGTAGGTGCCGATCAGCAGATACAGCGGGATCAGCGTCGCCTCGAACGCAATGAAGAACATCATGCCGTCGAGGGACGTGAACACACCCTGCATGAAGCCCGACAGCATCAGGAACGCGCCGAAGTACTGCGCGGTGCGCTGCGTGATCGACTCCCACGACGCGATCACGATGATGATCGTCGTCAGCGCGGTCAGCGCGACCAGCCACAGCGAAATCCCGTCGATTCCCACATGCCATGCGATATCGAACGTCGGCGACCAGCGGACGTTCTCGACGAACTGCATCGAGGTCACGTCGTTACGGAAACTCGCCACGAGCGGGATCACCGGCAAGAAACCCGCCACCGCGCCGATCAGCGCGAGCCAGCGCGTGCGATCACGCGCCGCGTCCGACCCGGCGCGCAGAACGACGAACCCGGCGACGATGGGGATCCAGATGAGAAGACTTAGGAGAGGCAATGGCATGTGCTCTGTCAAAAC
This sequence comes from Paraburkholderia sp. UCT31, assembly GCF_014397655.1. Classification (NCBI taxonomy): domain Bacteria; kingdom Pseudomonadati; phylum Pseudomonadota; class Betaproteobacteria; order Burkholderiales; family Burkholderiaceae; genus Paraburkholderia; species Paraburkholderia sp. UCT31. The sequence continues at coordinate 5,252 of NZ_VZQP01000024.1, read as the reverse complement.
TTGAAGTACAAAACGCCGCGTCAACGCCCCCTGAAACAAGCAGACATTGAAATGGAAATGTAAGTTGGAGTTCGCTGAAATTGACACGTGGAGGGGATTCCCGCTACACGTTTACCCGCAGCCAACTTACCAAGGGTGGGAGATTACCAAGATAAGAATAATTTTGCATCGCAACAGCCGCGAAATCCGCGCCACAATACATTGTTGCGACGTGGGCGCTTGCAAAATGGATCGAAATGTGCGTTTGCACATTGTTACAAAGGCGTCGATAGGCCTTGGCAGTTTCGCAGCAAAAGCTGGCAATTAGCCGGAGGTTGGCCGCTGTTAGACATTCGCTGTTTATGGGGCTGGTTCGACTGGAACGGATCGTGCTGTCGAGTGCTTTTTGACGGTCGGGGACGAGCGGCAACCAAACAAAAATTTGCCTCGTCGGCGATAAAAAAATTTTTGTGCGGGCGGTCTAAACCGACCGGCGAGGAAGTCGCTAGCGGTGCCGCGCGCCTCGATCAAGGTGCGCTGAAACTGTTCCGCTCCAGGCGCACGAATCTTCCATCTTCCTTACACAGACCGCCGCCGCGCGATTGTTACTGCTGCAGAAACTCGCGCGGCGAGGCACACTCAATTCGCGCAGCGGGCTCCCCTCGCCCGACTCCTTTTCCGGACCTCCTCGCATGGCGCTTCGTGACGACGTCGTATCCGCACTCGAATGCCGCGGCCTGAGCAAGCGGTACGGCACCGGCCGCATCGTGCTCGCGCAGCTCGACTTCACACTCGCTGCGGGCGAGTTCGTCGCGATCATGGGCGACTCGGGCGTCGGCAAGTCGACATTGCTCAACCTGATCGCCGGGCTCGACCGCGCCGATAGCGGCAGCGTGCTAATCGACGGACGCCCGGTCGAACAACTCGACGACAACGCCGCGACGCGACTGCGGCGCCAGAAGCTCGGCTTCGTGTTCCAGGCGTTTCACGTGCTGCCGCATCTGACGCTCGCGCAGAACGTCGCGCTGCCACTGCTGCTCAATGATCTACCGACGGCCGCCGCGCTCGACATGCTCGCGGCGGTCGGCCTCGGCGGACGCGGCGACGACTTTCCGCGCGATCTCTCCGGCGGCGAGTTGCAGCGTGTAGCCATTGCACGCGCACTCGTGCATCGTCCGACGCTGCTTCTCGCCGACGAACCGACCGGCAACCTCGACCCTGCCACCGCGCGCGACGTGCTCGGCCTGTTCCGCGCGCAAAGCAAGGCGACCGGCGCGGCGACGATCATGGTCACGCATTCGGAGGCCGCGGCCGCCGTGGCGGACCGCGTGTTGATCCTCAGCGAGGGCGGCTTGCATGGCGCGCGCGATAAGGCCGCGAACGTCGCGCACGCCGCGGCCCGCTCGACCCACGATGGCCGTTGACCTTCGTCCACTGCCGCGCGCGCCGGGATATCGTGTTCTCGCGCGCTGGCTGATGGTCGCGGAATGGCGCAGTCATCGCGGACGCGCACTCGTCGCCATCGCGACGATCGCGCTAGGCGTCGCGCTCGGCTACGCGGTGCAATTGATCAACAGCGCCGCCTTCAACGAATTCTCGGCGGCCGCGCGCAGTCTGTCAGGCGAAGCGGATCTGCAGGTGCGCGGCGCGCAGCCTTTTGTCGACGAGTCCCTCTATCCGCGACTCGCCAACGAACCGGGCGTGGTGCTGGCGAGTCCCGTGCTCGCGCTCGACGTCGCGGTGCCGGGCCGCACCGGTGCACTGCCCGTTCTCGGCATCGATGTCTTCAAGGCGAGGTCGATCACGCCCGATCTGATCGGCGTGCCCTCGCCCGATCGCCCGTTCGACACGCTCGCCTCCGATGCGATATTTCTGTCGACGGCCGCGCAGCAATGGCTGAACGTCAAGACCGGCGACGACGTCACGCTACGCAGCGGTACGTCGGATCTGCATCTGCGCGTCGCGGGCGGGCTCGTGCGCACGCGGCCGGGTCAACGGCTCGCGGTGATGGACATCGCCGCCGCGCAATGGCGATTCGGCAAGGTGGGCAAGCTGACGCGCGTTGACGTGCAACTCGCACGCGGCGTCGATCGGCAACGCTTCAAACGCGATCTGCAACAGCAGCTCGGCAGCACATGGGTAGTCGTCGAGACGCGCGACACTGAGAGCCGCACCGATCGCCTGTCGCGTGCTTACCGGATCAACATGAACGTGCTCGCGCTGGTCGCGCTGTTCACGGGCGCGTTCCTCGTGTTTTCGACTCAGGCACTCGGTGTCGTGCGACGCCGATCGCAATTCGCGATGCTGCGCGTGCTCGGGCTCACGCGCGCTCAGCTATTGCGGCAGATCCTGCTTGAGGGCGCGCTGCTCGGGTTGCTCGGCTCGTTGTGTGGACTTGCGCTCGGCTACGCGATGGCCAGCGGTGCGCTGCGCTTCTTCGGCAGCGATCTCGGCGGCGGCTATTTTCCGGGCGTGCAACCGCGAGTCGGTTTCGAGCCGCTCGCGAGCGCGGTGTTTCTCGCGCTCGGGGTCGCGGTGTCGGTGTTGGGCAGCGTAGCGCCCGCTATCGACGCGGCGCGCGCACGGCCTGCCCCGGCACTCAAGGCCGGTGCCGAGGAAAGCGCATTGGCGCGGCTCGCCACGCCGTGGCCGGCGTTCGGCTGTTTGCTGGCGGCCGCCGCGCTGACGCGCGTGCCGCCGTGGTTCGATGCGCCGATCGCCGGTTATCTGGCGGTCGCGTTGCTGCTCGTCGGCGGCATTGCGCTGATGCCGCGCGTGACCGCGCTGATATTCGGCGCGGCAGGCCGCGCGCGCGGCACGCGACGCCGCGCGGGCGCGACGGGCACGCTCGCGATTGCGCGTCTCGCGAATGCGCCGGGGCAGGCGTCGATCGCGATGGGCGGCGTGCTGTCGAGCTTCGCGCTGATCGTCGCGATGGCGATCATGGTGGCCAGCTTCCGCGTGTCTGTCGACGACTGGATCACGCATCTGCTGTCCGCCGATCTGTATGTGCGCGTAGCGTCGGGCGGCAATAGCGGCGACAGTGGCGGCTTGCGGCCCGACGAACAGACGCGCATCGCGACGGTGCCCGGCATCGGCAACGCCGCGTTCGCGCGCATCACACATCTGACGCTCGATCCCGCGCGCCCGGACGTCGCGCTGCTCGCCCGCGAAATCGACGCGACCGATCCGGGCGCGACTCTGCAGATGACCGGCGCGGTGCTGCCGCCGTCCGCGCTTCGCGCCGGCGACATACCTATTTGGGTCTCCGAAGCAATGATCGACCTGTATGGGTATGAGTTAGGTCAACGTGTGCGGTTGTCGCTCGGCGAGCATGGCCAGACGTTCGTCGTAGCCGGCGTCTGGCGCGACTACGCGCGGCAGAGCGGCGCGATCCAGATACGGCTTGCCGATTATCGGCGGCTGACCGGCGACTCCACCGCAACCGATGTCGCCGTGACCGTCGAGCCGGGCGTGACTGTCGAACGCGTCGTCGCAAGTTTGAAGGCGCTGCCGTTCGGCGCTTCGCTCGAGGTGTCGCAACCGGGCGAGATCCGTGCGCGCACGCTGGCGATCTTCGATCGCAGTTTCGCGGTCACGTATCTGCTCGAGGCGGTGGCGATCGTGATCGGATTGTTCGGCGTCGCAGCGACGTTTTCCGCGCAGACGCTCGCGCGCGCCCGTGAGTTCGGGATGTTGCGCCACGTCGGGGTGACGCGCGCGCAGATTCTCGCGATCCTCGCTTCGGAGGGCGGTCTGCTCACCGCATGCGGCATTGCGCTCGGTTTCGCGCTTGGTTTCGCGATCAGCCTGATTCTCGTGTTCGTCGTCAATCCACAGTCGTTTCACTGGAGCATGTCGCTGCATGTACCGTGGTTCGTGCTGGGCACAGTCGCGTTGGTAATGCTGGTGCTGTCGTGTACGACGGCGGTAGTCGCGGGACGCGGCGCGGTGTCGGTGGATGCAGTGCGCGCGGTGAAGGAGGACTGGTGATGCCAGCTGCGCGGCGTGCGTGGAAAATGCGGTTGATCTGGGATAGCGCGGCCACTCGCCAGGTTTGCTCTGCGCTTGATGGCTGCGCGACGTGCATCGCGCGCCGACACGGCGGGTCACCTCCGCGGCGCCTTCAGCTTTTTTTCCGAGGGCTACTTTGGATTGGCATAGCCGCTGTGTGGCCCTCTTTCGCCGCTAGTAGCGACTCCACTCGATCCACCCCGGTCGCCTTCGCGGCAGTCACGCCAGACCATCCGATCTCGTTTCCGCGGGACAGCGGTGCTCATCCGGCTTTCCGCACCGAGTGGTGGTACGCGACAGGCTGGCTCACGACGCCCGACAACCGACCGCTCGGATTCCAGATCACGTTCTTCCGTACAGCGACTGGTCACGATGCCGCCGATCCCAGCGATTTCGCCCCGTCGCAACTGATCATCGCGCACGCTGCGCTGAGCGATCCGGCCATCGGACACCTCGTTCACGATCAACGCATCGCTCGGCAGGGTCTCGGGCTCGCCTACGCGAAGACCGCCAACACCGACGTCAAACTCGACGCCTGGAAAATGATGCGCGCCGCGGACGGCCACTACGACGTCACCGCCGATGCAAGTGGATTCTCGCTACACCTCCAACTCACGCCAACGCAGCCTCCGCTGATTCAGGGCGAGCGCGGTTACTCGCGCAAAGGACCGCGGCCCGAACAGGCGAGCTATTACTACAGCGAACCGCAACTCCGCGTGACGGGCACTGTGGTGCGCCCAGCCGGAGGTGGAAACGATACGACGCGCGATGCAGCAGTGACGGGGACCGCATGGCTCGATCACGAGTGGTCGAGCACGTTGCTCGACGCCAATGCGGTCGGATGGGATTGGCTCGGCGCCAATTTGACGGACGGCTCGGCGCTAATGGCATTCAAGATCCGCAGCCGCGACGGACATGCAATATGGGCCCACGCGACGCTTCGCAGACCCGATGGTCAGGTAACGAATTTCGACCCCGGTGAAGTCGACTTCACGCCGCGTCGCATGTGGCGCTCGCCGCACACGAATACTTCGTATCCGGTCTCGATGACGGTTAGAGCGGGAACGCTGACATGGCGACTCGATCCGCTGATGGACGATCAGGAACTCGACTCACGACAGTCGACCGGTGCCGTGTATTGGGAAGGCGCGGTACGGGTGAGTCAACAGAATGCGGATGTAGGGCGAGCCTATCTGGAACTGACGGGTTACGCGGATGCGTTGCGGATCGGAAAGTAGCTGTCTCTTATACTCATCTCC